>JBQTID010000021.1:0-6229 GCA_052389275.1 Gemmatimonadota bacterium
GGCACCGGCAGTGGTGGCGGGGTGTCGGGACGCATCGGAGGCAGCGCGAGTCCGACAACAGCATGGGCAATAATCAGAGCGTGCATGACGCACCATTCGAGTAACGGTCCGACAAGTCTAAGTTCAAGAAATCTGCCACGGCGCCGAATGGAATAGCATGGTCATTGCGGGACCTTGCTATCTCCGTTTCGTGTAATGAGTTTCAACTCATGAATAGAAGAGACTCGATCAAGGCTATGTCGGCGGGACTGCTCGCGGTTGTGAGTGGCAACCGAGACGTGTTCGGAAGCGGCTTCGGCAGAGCGATTACCGTTTACAAGAGTCCGACCTGCGGCTGCTGCAGCGCCTGGGTAAAGCATGTTAAGAAGGCAGGTTTCGACGTGCGGGAGATCAACGTCGAGGACGTCGAGCCCTACAAGAAGCGCTACGGCGTGCCGCTGGATCTAGCCTCGTGCCACACCGGCGTGGTCGGCGATTACGCTTTCGAGGGCCATGTGCCTGCCGATTTAATGTTGAAGTTTCTGGACGCGCCGCCCAGGAATGCGAAGGGTCTCGCCGTTCCGGGGATGCCGCTCGGCTCGCCCGGAATGGAAGTATTGGGACGTAAGGATGCGTACGACGTCGTGCTCTTCGACAAAGCCGGTACTCGCCGGGTTTTCGCAAAGCGGTAGATGCAGCTTCCATCCGACAGTGCACTATCCGAGCTCGGCCAGTCCATCCAGCTGGCCATCACACCGGTTTTTCTCCTTTCGGGCGTCGCGGTTTTTTTGGGTGTACTCAACACCAGGCTCGTGCACATCGACCTGGCGAAGCTCGTCGCCTTCCTTTTCATCGCCTCAATGCTCGCGCTGATCGAACGGCCCAGAGGTTGCTCATATGGGCGATGGTGGCCCAGTCCCGGACCTCGGAATATGGAATCATGAAGAAGTTGTTTGTTGCGGTCGGCGCGATTTCGGCCTTGGGGCTCATGGCATTCGCGTTCCTTGCTGTGAGGCAGCCAGCCGCGCAAAACGTGCCGCCGGTCGTGCAGGACAGCACTCGAACGCCGATCGACTCGACGATCCCGGTGCCGGATTCCGTGCCCCAGGTGCCAGTCGCGGACAGCGCTGCGCGCGACACATCAGTAGCTACGTCGGCTATTAAGTATCGCGCGGGCGAGGACCCGGCGTTTGCGGAAAAGATGGGCTGGCCGGTGAACGGGCCGGCGCCGCTCGCAGGTGCAATTCTTCCGGCCAGGCGCATCGTCGCCTATTACGGCAATCCGCTCTCGAAGCGCATGGGCGCGCTCGGCGAATACGAGCCGGCTGAAATGCTGCGCCGCCTCGAGCGACAGGCGGACGAGTGGCGGAAGGCAGATACCGCAACCCCGGTGCAGTCGGCGCTGCATTTGATCGTCACTGTCGCACAGGGACAGCCCGGTCCCTCAGGCAAATACCGCACGATCATGCGCGACGCCCTGGTCGAACAGGTCTATGGCTGGGCGAAGTCCAAAGGCCACATCATGTTCATCGACATCCAGACCGGACACAGCGATATCCGCGAGCTGCTGCCGAAGTTCGAGAAGTTTCTCGCGCGAGCGGATGTCCATCTCGCGATCGATCCGGAATTCATGATGAAGGACAAATCGGTGCCGGGCGCAAAAGTCGGCACGATGAGCGCGGCCGACATGAACTACTCGTCGGGCTATCTGGCGGAATTGGTTCGCAAGCATAATCTGCCGCCGAAAGTACTCGTCATTCATCGTTTCAAGCAGCGCATGGTCACCAACTACAAGCAAGTCGAGTTGCGCCCTGAAGTACAGATCGTCATGCACATGGATGGCTGGGGCGCGGCGTGGCTGAAACGCGACAGCTACAAGGACTACATCGTACGCGAGCCGGTGCAGTACGCGGGCTTCAAGATTTTCTATCACAACGACACGAAGAAGGGCGATCCGTTGATGGAGCCGGAAGCGGTTCTGAAGCTGCGGCCGGTACCGATTTACATTCAGTATCAGTGAGGCAGGATGCCGGTCGCCCAGATCGGCAGGTGATCGCTGGCCAGCCCGACCCGGCTAAATCGCATCCTGATGGACGCCACGAATCGCACGGCCTGAGGGGTCAATGACCGCGGCCAGCGTCGGATCCCATGCCAGCGCCTCGGCCGTGCTGCACGCGACCGATGCGCCACCGGGCACGCAGCGCGCGCAAGCATCGTGCGGGAAATGCTCGTGAAACAGCGTGCGATACAGGAACGCCTCCTTGGTCGGCGGCGGGTTGTACGGGAACTGGATGTGCGAGTTCGCGAACGCCCGGTCACTGACGTCCGCCTCCGCGTGCGCGCGCAACGTGTCGATCCAATCGTAGCCAACGCCATCCGAGAACTGCTCCTTCTGCCGCCAGGCAACGGCTTCCGGCAGATCTGCGGCAAAAGCTTCGCGCAGAATGTGCTTCTCCATTCTGCCCGCGCCTGCCAGCTTCGCGGCCGGCGCGATGCTCATTGCGACATCCAGGAACTGCTTGTCCAGAAACGGGACGCGCGCTTCCACACCCCAGGCCGCCATAGCCTTGTTGGCGCGCAGGCAATCGTACAGATGCAAGCGATCCAGCTTCCGAATCGTCTCCTCGTGAAACGCCCGCGCGTTTGGCGCGCGATGGAAATACAAATATCCGCCGAACACTTCATCGGCGCCTTCACCCGATAGCACCATCTTCACGCCCATCGCGCGAATGCGTCGTGCCATGAGATACATTGGCGTCGCGGCGCGAATCGTGGTTACGTCGTATGTCTCGAGATGGTAGATGACGTCCGACAACGCGTCGATGCCTTCCTGAATCGTGAAATGGAATTCGTGGTGCACCGAGTCGATATGCTTTGCGACTTCACGGGCGGCCACCAGATCGGGTGAGCTGTCGAGACCGATCGAAAAGGAGTGAAGCTGCGGCCACCATGCCGCCGTCCGACCATGCTCCTCGACGCGGCGGGCGGCGAACTTTTTAGCGGTCGCGGCTATGATCGACGAATCCAGTCCTCCGGACAACAACACGCCGTACGGCACGTCCGACATGAGCTGGCGCTCGACGGCATCGGTCAGCGCTTCACGAATCACAGCAGGCTTCGCTTCACTGCTGGCGACGACGTCGTAGTTGCGCCATGCTCGCTCGTAATACGGCTTCGCGACACCGATCTCGCTGTCCAGATAATGTCCGGGAGGAAACTCCCAGATGGAGGTGCAGACCGGAACCAATGCCTTCATCTCGGAAGCTACGTAAACATTGCCTGATGCATCATGCCCCATGTAGAGCGGCACGATACCCATATGGTCGCGCGCGATCAGATACCGGCCTCGCTCGGCATCGTACAGCACGAATGCGAATATGCCGTTCAGTTTGTCGAGAAACGCCACATCGTGATCGCGATACAGCGCGAGAATGACCTCGCAGTCAGATTCGGTTTGAAACTGATAGTTGCCGGGTCGCAGCTCGCGATGGTTGTAGATCTCGCCATTTACGGCCAGCACGTGGGTGCGCTCGGGGTTCAGTAGCGGCTGGGCGCCGTGAGTCACGTCCACAATCGAGAGTCGCTCGTGTGCAAGGATCGCATTGGCGTCGGAATAAATACCCGACCAGTCCGGACCGCGATGCCGTTGCAGCTTCGAGAGCCGGATGGCGTGGCGGCGCAGCGCCGACGCATCGGTCTTTACGTCGAGAATAGCGAGGATAGAGCACACGAGCGTTCACTCCCATGATAAAAAAATAGGGCTCCACGGAAGCCGTGGAGCCCTGAGTCGGTGCACGCCGTCGTTCTACGACAACATCACTCCCGCTTCGCGGCTCCACAGACAGCGCGAATTCGAAAGATTATTATTGCCGTTGAAACGGATTGCGTTCATGGCTAAAATATGTAAAGGATGAGGGTCGACACACAAGGGGGGTCAGATGCTCGGAAAGATTCGTCAGATTGCCGTGGCAGTCGCCGACCTGGACAAGTCGAAGCAATTCTACCGGGACAAGCTGGGCATCAAACTGATTTTCGAGGCGCCGCCGGGGTTGGTATTCTTCGATCTGGATGGAATCTGGCTGATGTTGTCCGCCGCCAACGAAAAGGAACCGGCCCAGCCGGGCTCCACGCTGTATTTCGAAGTTGCCGACATCTCCGATGCTTTCGCGGCGCTGCGCGCGCGCGGCGTCGACTTTGTGGATGAGCCGCACCGGGTTGCCGAGCTGGGCGCCCACGAGCTGTGGATGACATTCTTCAAGGATCCGGATGGCACCGTGTTGGCGCTACGCGCGGAAGTGCCTAAATGAGCCACTGCCACTCATCGATAATTTTCTGCGCACGCGGGCCGAAGCCATCGGCGTACTCGATGGGATATTGCCGCGCGAGGTAGTAGTAGCGGCTGCCGTGCCGGCGCAGCTCGATGCCGGCCGCATACAAGCGCCCTCCGCGCTTGAACGTGAAGCTCTTACGGTCGGCTGATGCGGGAGCGCCGCGCGATTCCACGTACATTCTCACCCGCTGGCCCGCATCAGCCTCGGTCGCCCCGGTTGGGAAAACAAAGAGCAGCAGATACGCGTCCTCGTTGCGGTTACCGCCGAAATTCGTGTAGAAGTAGTAGCCGTCACCCTCGCCCGAGCTGGCCGCCTCGAAGGCCATGTCGGTCGGCATGTAGGTGTAAAACGGCGGACTCGCGGATGGCGGCTGAATCAGTCGCAGCGTGATCGGCTCGGTCGTGCCTTCAATGCGAATCGAATCTCGTTTCTGTTGTGGCAGGTATTGGAGCGGCCGCGGCGGTTTCTGCTCCGCCGGCGTTATCACCGCGGGTACTTGCGTATGCTCTGTCGCGGCCGTTTCCGGCTGCACCTGTTGCTGCCCGGGTTGATCCTGTGCGCCATTGCAGGCGGCAGCGACGCACGTCAGTATGACCAGCAACCTTCCACCGCGAGCGATCATGTCTTCCGCACCTCGGATAGGGATTCCCGCGCTTGCGGGGCTGTGGTTGCGGAGTAACGGACGTTCACGTTCACGTTCACGCTCACGTGCACGTGTACGGTGGTTGGTTAAGCGCATGGCTTGTGTCATGACCTTGTTGCCAGCCGTGCACGTACACGTGAACGTGAGCGAACGTGAACGTCCGTTAAATAAGGTCCCGATACATCGGATTTACCACCAGTTCGCCGGTACCATCGACCAGATGCCGATCCCACGGGAAGATGATCGTGCCTGGCATCTCGAGCGCATAGTAGTCGGGCTTGAAGCCGCCGACCTTCACGAAATTCACCGCGGTCCGAATCTCGGCGGGCCCGACCTGGCGCAGCGAGTTGGTGGCCATGCGCAGCGTGTCTCCGCTTGTGCAGAGCTCATCCACGATCAACACGTTCTTGCCGACTGCGTCGCGCGGCGCCGCCTGAATTATGCGCGGCCGACTTCGCATCTTACCGCCGCTGCCATCGCGACTGATTTTCATTGAATAGAAATCGCAGCCGAGCATCGACGCGATGACCGCGCCGGGAATCACGCCGGCTTTCGCGATGCCCACCACCAGGTCAGGCGTGTAGCCGCTTTGCGCGACCTTGACTGCGAGCGCGCGGCACAATTCGCCGAAAACATCCCAGGTCAGCTCGAGGACGCCTTCGTCCGGCGCAGCGCGCGTTCGGCGCGTGCTCACTCGTGAGACGGGCATTGGTGGCTCCGGGGTGGGGGATAGGTGCATAATACAGGGCATGAATGATACCGCCAAGCGCCGGGCCGAAGAGCTTACGGAGGCTGCGATCACAGGTGCGCAGCTCGAGGATTTTCGCGCAGCGTATCGGGAGCGCCTGCGCTGGCTCAAAGAGAGCCAGCCGCAGTCATTTACGAAAGCACTGTCCCATTACAACGACGTACTCGTCCCGAATGTCGCCGAAGGTGCGGATCCGATTGCGGAGTGGATTGACTATGGCACGCGGCTTGGAGAGCTGAGTGGCGTAGGCAAAGTGGTACGCGTGGATGAGACGGGGCGGGCCTGGCCTCTGGATCACAACATTGCCGGTTTGATTCTACATTTGCCCGACGATACCGGTGTCCCCGCGCTCGCGCTGCTTGTGCCGCGCCAGCTTTCTGACGCGCAGAAAGCGACAATGCAGTTGCTGGTGAAACAAAAATCTTAACGGACGTTCACGTGTATGTTCACGTTCACGTGAACGTGTACGGTGGTTGTTTGAGCGTATGCGTTTGTAACAGACCTGTTTGCGAGCCGTACACGTACACG
>JBQTID010000022.1:0-13848 GCA_052389275.1 Gemmatimonadota bacterium
TCTAATCCGATTTTCTAATCCGATTTCTTCGTTGATGGCCCGCGCCATGCAACGCGCCGCCGCATGGCTGACACCGACAAAATGCTGCCGCGCGTTCGCAAGCAACAGGGCAGCGTCCAGCTCTCCCGTGAGGAATTCTCCAGACGCTTCCGCGAACGCTTTTATGACCCGTCGTTCGAGCAGGTCGCGGCCGAGATTGCGCGCGTGGAAGAGGTCGCCTGGAAAAACTATGACGAGTATCACAAGAGTCCGCGCACGCGCCGAGCCGGCGAGGAGTTCGCAGATGCGAACTACGAGCTGCCGGTCGAGTGGCTCGAGGCGCGCCACGCGATCCAGCGGGCCGAGACGCGGCACCAGGATGCCGCCTCACCTCGTCGCATACTGCTGATTTCGGGCGCGGCGCGTCACGATCAAACATGTCCGGGCGAGACACCCAAGACGTATCGGCTGATTCAGATCGCGCGCGAAGTAGTCGAGAGTAGCGCGGGTTTTGAGTGTGACCTGCTCGATCTGTCGCTGTTGAGCGCCGAATACGGCAAGCGCATTCTGCCGTGCAAGAGCTGCGTCGCGACCGCGATGCCGCTGTGCCATTGGCCGTGCTCCTGTTATCCGAACCACGCGATGGATCAGACGCAGGACTGGATGAACCAGATCTATCCGCGCTGGGTGGCCGCGCACGGCATCATGATCGTGACGCCCGTTTACTGGTATCAGGCGCCCAGCACGCTCAAGCTGATGATGGACCGGCTGGTGTGCGCGGATGGCGGCAATCCCGATTTGACAACCACGCACGGCAAGAAAGTCGAAGAAGCGAAGGCGCTCGAGCTGAAGGGCTGGCACTATCCGCGGCATCTGGCCGGCCGATTGTTCGCGATCGTGGTGCACGGTGATACCGAGGGCGCCGACATCGTGAGCCGTTCACTCGGCGCGTGGCTGGAAGACATGGACCTGATTCCGGCCGCGCCATCCGCGGTAATGGATCGCTACATCGGCTACTACGAGCCATACGCCACCAGTCACGAATCTCTCGATCGCGATACCGCGGTGCAGGAGGAAGTGCGCAACGTGGCGCGCACGCTGGTGCGGGCGGTGGAGCTGATGCGAGACGGCAGATTCGAGCGGGCCGATCGTGATGTGAAGTGGCCGCGGCCTAAGTAGCGATGATGCGATGACTGCGATAGGTGCGATGAGTGCGTTACACCATCGCTCCCATCGCACTTATCGCACTTATCGCACTCATCGCACTTATCGCAAAATGCTACGCGTGAACTTCTTCCTTCTCCCGCTTCGCCTGCTCGATGATCTTCTGCGAAATGTGCGTCGGCACTTCCTCGTAGCCGGCGTGCTTGCGCGTGTGGTATGCGCGTCCCTGCGTCAATGAGCGCAGCGTAGTTGCATACATGTCCAGCTCGGCCAGCGGCACCAGCGCACGAATGTGCGTCTTCGCGCCTTCCTGCTCCATGCCGAGAATCTTGCCGCGCCGGTGGTTGAGGTCGCCCATCACATCGCCCATGTAGGTTTCGGGCGTGACGACGTCGACTTCGATAATCGGCTCGAGGATCACCGGCTGCGCGTTTTCAGCCGCCTTGTGAAACGCCTGAATGCCGGCCATCTGGAATGCGATGTCGCTCGAGTCCACCGAGTGATAGCTGCCGAAGTAGCACTCCGCCTCGAAATCGACGACCGGATAGCCGGCGAGGATGCCGCGCTTCGCGGCGTCCTGCACGCCCTTGTCGACGGACGGAATGAACTTGTTGGGAATGACGCCGCCGACAATGGCATCCGTAAACTGGTAACCGCTGCCGCGCGGCAACGGCTTCAGCCTGACGTGGCAGTCGCCGAATTGGCCGTGACCGCCCGACTGCTTCTTGTGCTTGCCCTGCGCTTCGGATTTCTTGCGAATCGTCTCACGATAGGGAATCCGCGGCGCTTCGGTCGTCACGTTGACATGATATTTCCGCTGTAGCCGCTCAATGTGAACCTGTAGATGCAGCTCGCCCAAACCGCGGATGATGGTCTGCTTCAGTTCGGGATCGTAGGCAAAATGAAAGGTCGGATCTTCCTCGTGCAGCTTGGCCAGACCCGTGCCGATCTTGTCTTCGTCGTTGCGACTCGCGGCCTTGACCGCAAGCGAGATGTCTGGCTCCGGAAAGTTGATCTTCTGCAGCACGAGTGGCCGGCTCGCGAAGCAGAGCGTGTCGTTGGTGTGCGTATTCTTCAGCTTGGCGACGACGCCGATGTCGCCCGCGTGCAGACGCGTCACCTCGATGCGCTCCTTGCCCTGCGAGATCGACAGGTGCGGCAGCTTCTCGCCGTGCTCACGCGTTACGTTTACCACATCCTGTCCGTTCACGATCATGCCGCTGAAGATGCGGAAGTAGGTCAGCTCCCCGACGTGCGGCTCGGACGCGGTCTTGAAGACCAGCGCCGCGAAAGGCCCGTCGTCGTCGCCCTTGAGCTCGATGACCTGGTCGAGATCCGGACGCTGCGCCAGCTCGTGTGGCGCTTCCGCCGGACTCGGCACGATTTCGACGAGCGCTTCCAGCAGCGCGCGCGTGCCCCACGTCTTCTCCAGCGCGCCGCAAAAAACCGGAAACAACTCGCCCGCCAGCATGGCGTACTTGCACGCCGCCAGCGCTTCCTGTGTCGTGATCTCGCCGCCGTCGAGATAACGCTCGAGCAGCGCATCGTTGGTGGTTGCGATCGCCTCGAACAACTCGGTGCGACGCAGCTCGGCTTCGTCCTTCAGCTCGGCCGGAATCTCCGTCTCGTCATATTCGCCCGTGACGGTGCCTGCCTTGAAAATGTGTGCCTTGCCGGTGAACAGGTTGATGATGCCTTTGAACTTGTCGCCTTCACCGATCGGCAGCTCGGCCGCATACGCCTTTGGCGTCATGTGCGTGCGAATCTCGTCGACCGCCTTCTCGAAATTCGCGTGCTCCTTGTCGATCATCGAAATAAAAAAAAGCCTGGGTATGCCTCGCGCGACCGCATAGTCCCAGACTTTCTCGGTGCCGACCTCGACGCCCGTAGTAGCGCCGAGGACGACTACAGCGCCATCGGCAACCCTCGTGGCTGAGATCGCTTCACCTGTGAAATCCAAATATCCGGGCGTGTCGAGCAGATTGATCTTGGTGCCTGTCCAGTCGGCGAACGCGAGCGCAGCCTGCATCGAGATGCCGTGTGCGATTTCTTCTTCGTTGTACATGGTCAGCGCGGTACCGTCTTTTACGCTGCCGTGCCGTCTGGATGTACCGGTGGAAAAACAGAGAGCATCAATGAGAGTGGATTTGCCTGATCCGCCATGGCCGAGGACGACGACGTTGCGGATCTGCGTCGATGGATACTCTTTGGCCGAAGCCATACGCACCTCCTGCTCGAGCGAGCTTCTGTAGAGACGGGGCGCCTGGTGGCCTGGGCGACGTGCCTGGTCAGGCGGAGCCCGGTGGGGTTAATAGCTGCTGCTTTCAACTAGAACATTTGCGATTGGATGTGTCAAGCGGACGGAATTCGGGCGCGGTCGCGGGCGGCCGGCGCGGGTCGCGGGAACCGTTCGGGTCGCGGGCGCGGGGCGCGGTCGCGGTCTGCGCCAGGAAAACCGCGTCGCTTCTACCTGACTCGGACACGCGCCGTGCCCGCCCACGATCCACCGTTGCAGCCCGCAAACACCGCTGCCGCAAGACCGAGGCTGGCGAATGCGCTGCGCGGGCGAACGTTTTCCATGCATGTCATCTGAAAACCGGTACTTGAAATTCGCCGCCCAGAAACCGTCACCCAGAAACCATCACCACAAAAACCGTCACCACAAAACCGTCACCATGAATCCGTCACCACAAAACCGTCACCACAAAACCGTCACCATGAATCCGGCACCAAACCCGACGCCGAAACCGGGGTGCCGAGTTTAGGTGACGATGCTAACGTGACGAAGCTGATGGTGCCGAATTTGACGGTGCCGAAGTCAAGACGTTCCGAAGTCAGTTCTGCCTGTACCGACGGCTGACCTCGTCGAGCAGCTTCCGCTCCTCCGGCGTCAGGCTCGCCATGCCCTGCGTGCTGATCTTGTCCAGCACGCGATCGACTTCATCGAGCACACGGTCTTCATCGCGGCGCCGCGTCTTGGGCGGCTCCTGCCGCGTCGCAGATGAGCCGGGCACTACCTTGAAGCGGCGGCGCGCCACGAGTTTTTGCAGCTTCTGTAGCGGATTGCCGGTCTGGTGGTCGATCTTGATGTAGAGAAAGCCCGCCGCGAAACCGCCGAGATGCGCGAAGTGCGCGACCCCGTCCGCTGCGCCGCCGAATGCGCTCATGAACGACAGCGCGGCCATGATGATGACCAGCCACTTGGCCTTGATTGGGAAAATGCCCCAGATGTAGATCGGCACATCCGGCCACATCAGCGCGAACGCGAGCATGACGCCGTAGACCGCCGCCGAGGCACCGATCATCGAGCTATGGAACGCGAAGACGAAGGACAGTGCCGCGCCACCGAGCCCGCAGATCAGATAATACTTGATGAACTCGCGCGAGCCCCAGCGTTCCTCCAGCGGCGGGCCGAAGAAGAACAGCCCGAGCATGTTGAAGAAGAGATGCATGAAGCCGCCGTGCGCGAACATGTACGTCAAGAGCGTCCACGGCCGGACCAGGATGGCGTTCGGTTGAAATGCCATGTAGGACGCCAGCCACGGCAGCATCCAGGTGGCGACAAATATCACCGTGTTGGCGATCAACAGCCGCTTGACCCAGGGGGTCAGGTGGTAGCCGCCGAATCCGTAGCTGCCGTAACGAGTCATACTTCAACTAAACTTTCTCCTAGAGCGATGTTCCTCTATCGCCAACTGACAGATTCGCTCACAGACCTCAGGAAAACCCATGCCCGCCGCCGCCGCGCTCTTCGGGAACAAACTCGCCGCGGTCATGCCGGGCAGCGTATTCGCCTCGAGACACCACATGTCGCCATTCGCGTCCATCCGAAAATCGATGCGGCTGTAGCCTGATAGCTTCAGCGCCTGGTGTGCGGCAAGTGCGAGTACCTGCGCCTGCACCGTCTGCTCGCCGGTCAAATCCGCGGGAAAAATCTCCTGCGCCATTCCCGGCTGGTATTTGGTCTCGTAATCGAAAATCTCGCGTTCAACGATGATCTCGCCGACCGGCAGCGGCTCGTCTCCCAGGATTGGGACCGTGAACTCGCGGCCGGGAATGAATTTCTCGATCATGACTTCGTCGTCATGGCGCAACGCTTCCGCGATCGCGGCATTGTATTCATCGAGCGAGCGCACGATCGTGAGACCGACCGTCGAGCCTTGTTTGTTCGGCTTCACGATAAACGGCACGCCCAAACGTGCTTCCGCCTGCCTGCCATCGAAGGGCGCCATCACCCAGTCCGGCGTTGCAACGCCGGCGTGGACGAAGATGCGTTTCGAGATGTCCTTGTCCATCGCGACACCGCTCGGCATCGGCCGGCTGCCGGTGTATGCAATGCCGGTCACCTCGAGCAGTGCCTGGAGCGTGCCGTCCTCGCCGGACCCGCCGTGCAGCGCGAGGAAGATGACGTCTACATCGTTGAGCTCGGACGCGCGCAGCCACTCGCCAGCGTTGCGCGCACGCATCACAGCCAGCGTGCCGGCTTCGGGCGGTGTCGCTGAGACGCCTGACGCCAGCAGTTTCTTCTCGTCGGCTTTGCCGAGCACGCCGCTCGCGGTGTCCACCGCGATGACCTCATGCCCGGCCTCGCGCAGCGCATTTACAACTTGCGACCCACTCGCAATGGAAACATCCCGCTCCGCACTCGTCCCGCCAAACAGAACCGCGACCTTCACTCAACCCCTCCCATGATCCCATGCTCCCATGATCCCATGCTCTCAGCTAGTCAAATACCGGACCATATCGTAGCGCGTAATAATCCCCGCGAGCTTGCCGTTGACGCGCACCAGCACCGCCGGGTTCTGTCGCGTCAGCAGGCGTCCGGCCGCCGGCAGCGGGATGTCACCTTCGACGACCGGCAGCGCACGATCCATCAACGTGGAAACAGGCTTTTGCAGCACCGCCGGATCCTCGATGATCCTGGCCATGAGCGTCGACTCCGAGACGACGCCCACGCACGTGTCATCATCGCACACCGGGAGCTGTGAGATGTCATACTCCGTGATCAGAGAGAGAGCCTCGCGCGTCGGCGTGTCACGCCCGACCGAGACCAGCGGTGGCGCGTCCGAATCCTTGCGCGTCACCAGATCGCGAATCGTCAGCCGCTCCGGCTCGAGCATCTGGTTTTCGCGCATCCACTCGTCGTTGTACAGCTTCGACAGGTAACGCTCACCGGTATCGGGCAGCATGCAGGCAATGAACGCATTCGGGTCATTGACTTCTCGTGCGACGTCGCTCGCCACCTTCACGATCAATCCGGAAGATCCGCCGACGAACAGGCCTTCCTCGCGCGTCAGACGACGCGCCATCGAGAACGCTTCGCGATCGGAGATCGTGCGCATTTCATCGATCACGTCGAACCAGAGCGTGGCTGGAATCTTGTCGTTGCCGATGCCTTCGACTTTGTAAGGCGTGCTCTCGCCCGGCTCGCCGGTGCGCATGTAGTGCGCGAAGATCGAGCCGGGCGGATCACCCGCGATTACCTTGAGCGACGGGTTCTTCTCCTTGAGAAACTTGCCGGCCCCGCTAATGGTGCCGCCGGTGCCCGCGGCCGCGACGAAATGCGTGATGCGGCCCTCGCTCTGCTCCCACAATTCCGGCCCGGTCGTCTGGTAGTGCATCTCCGGATTGACCGGATTGTAGAACTGGTCGGCGAAGATCGCGCCCGGTGTTTCTGCTACGATGCGCTTCGCAACCATCATGTAGCTGTCGGGGTGGTCGGGCGGCACCGCGGTGGGCGTGATGATGACTTCGGCGCCAAATGCCTTGAGCAGGCGAACTTTCTCCTGACTCATTTTGTCTGGCATGGTGAAGATGCAACGATAGCCTTTGATGGCCGCGGCGATCGCGAGGCCGACACCGGTGTTGCCGCTGGTGCCTTCGACGATCGTGCCGCCTTTCTTCAAGCGGCCGTCGCGCTCCGCACCTTCGATCATTGCCAAGCCAATGCGGTCCTTGACCGATCCGCCCGGATTGAAGATTTCCGCCTTCGCGTACAACGGCGTGCGTGCGCCATCATGCACGCGGTTCAGCCGGATCAGCGGCGTCCAGCCAATCGTTGCGAGAACGTTCGCGTAGGGTCTGGCGTTCCGGCTCATTCTGGTCCCAATCCCATCTGTGTCGTGTCGCGCACGAAACGGACTGGCAGCTTCGTCCACATCGCGACGCGCCGCTCGCCCTGCCGGCCGGGCGTAAACTTCAGCGCGCGGGCACCCTGCACGGCCGCCGAGTCGAACTCCTCGAAGCCGCTCGACGTCGCAACCGTCACACTGTCCACTTCACCCAATTCACTCACACGCACCAGTAGAACAGTTTGACCCGATATCTTGTTGTCCCACAGGTCGAGCGGATACACGAACGGTGCCGTATCAGTCAGCAGCTGTGGTGTTTCGAGCGGCGCTTCGTTTTGGTTGGTGCAGCCGAGTAGCAGCAAAAACGAAAGCACCCATGCTCCCATGCTCCCATGCTCCCATGCTCTCATATTGTTTCCAGCATCGTCTTCAACTCGGAGAGCACATTCAGCGCCTGAATCGGCGTAATGGCATCCACATCCAGACGCCGCAGCCGCTCGATGATAGCCGGCTCGAGCACGGGGAACAACGAGAGCTGGTCAGGCGGCGCGGTACACCCGAGACCATGACCGCCGCTCGTGTGTGCGCCTTCCAGCTCACGCAGGATGTCACGCGCGCGCGCTACAACACTGGACGGCAAGCCCGCGAGTCTGGCGACATCGATGCCGTACGAACGATCGGCGCCGCCCGGCTGCAAATGATGCAGGAACACGATGTCATGGCCGACTTCCTTGACCGCGACATTGTAGTTCACGAGCGCGCTCAATTGATCCGACAGCTGGGTCAGCTCGTGGTAATGGGTTGCGAAGATCGTTTTGGCCGCGCACTGGTTGTGCAAATGCTCGGTCACCGCCCATGCGATGCTGACACCATCGTAGGTCGCGGTGCCGCGCCCGATTTCATCCAGCAGCACAAGCGATGCGGACGTAGCATGGTGCAGAATCGCCGCGGTCTCGTTCATCTCCACCATGAAAGTGGACTGGCCGCGCACCAGGTTATCGGAAGCGCCTACGCGCGTGAAGATGCGGTCGCATACCGGCACGCGCGCTTCCGTTGCCGGCACGAACGAGCCGATCTGCGCCATCAGCTGGATCAGGCCGACCTGGCGCAGCAACGTGGATTTGCCGGCCATGTTCGGTCCGGTCAGAATGATGGCGCGCCGGTCTTCCGCCAGCAGCACATCGTTGGGTATGAAATCCTCGCGCGGCATCATGGTCTCGACCACGGGATGGCGGCCCGCGCGAATCTCGATCTCGTAACCCGTGTGCACGACCGGCCGCACATAGCCGCGCCGTTCGGCCACATGCGCAAAGCACGCGAGCACATCCAGCAGCGCCACGAAGTCCGCCGCGCTCTGTAACCGGGCTACCGATAGAGAGACTTGCCGCCGCAGCTCGCCAACAAGGCGCGCTTCGACTTCTGCTATCTTCTCTTCCGCGCCCAGGATCTTTGCTTCCAGCTCCTTCAGCTCGGGCGTGACGTAGCGCTCCGCATTTGCCAGCGTCTGCTTGCGCTCGTAGTCGGGCGGGATCTTCTCCAAGCGCGAGCGCGTTATCTCGAGGTAGTAGCCGAAGACCTTGTTGTAACCGACCTTCAAAGAGGAAATGCCGGCGCGCTCGCGTTCGCGCGCCTGTAGCGACGCAATGAAGTCCTGCGCGCCATCGCGGATCGCGCGCAGCTCATCCAGCTCGGCATCGTAGCCGCCACGAATCGCGCCGCCTTCCGCCAGGGTCATGGGCGGCTCAGCCGCGATTGCCTGGGCGATCAGGCTGCGCACATCCGCCAGCACGTCGACAGTCGCGATCGCTTGCAGCAGCTCGCTGCGCGCACCCGCGACCAGCTCGCACAGTTCGGGCAAACGCGCCAGCGACTGGCCAAGCACATTCAATTCGCGCGGCGTGATGCGACCGGTCGCGACCTTCCCCGCCAGACGCGAAAGATCGCGGATCTGCCGCAGCTCTTCGCGCACCGTGCGGCGCAGCCGCGCATCGTCATATAGCTCGGCAACCGCATCATGACGCGCCCAAATGTCGTCGGCGCGAATGAGCGGCCGCAGCAACCATTGCCGCAGCAGCCGCGCGCCCATGCCGGTGAGTGTTTCGTCCAGGATTTCGATCAAGGTCGCCGCGCGCGCACGTCCCGACAGTTCTGCGCGCAGCGGCTCCAGCAGCTCGAGATTGCGGCGCGTCATCTCATCGAGCGCCATCCACTTGCCCTGCCGATCCACACGCGGCGCGCGCAGCGCCGCGACCGCGCCGGGCTGCACTTCGGCAAGGTAGGCCACGGCCGCACCGAGCGCGCCGATCAGCGCGTCGTCGCCAGGCTGAAAACCAAAACCATCCAGCGACAGCACACCATAGCGCCGTTTCAGCTCGTCGGCGGCAAAATCCGCAGCGAACAGCCAGTCCGCGCGGTAGGTTCTGCTCACCGATTCGCTGGGCGCCAATTTCGCATCGAGCAGAGACTGCGGCAGCAGCAATTCCGCAGGCTCGAAGCGCGCCAGCTCGGTCTCGAGCGCCGCCTCCGGCAGCAGCACACCCGTTACCTCGCCGGTTGATGCATCGATCGCGGCCAGCGCGATCTGCTGCTCCGGCGCACGCGCGAGGGCAACCATGAAGTTGTTGCGCCGCTCCGACAGCAGACTGTCCGACAGCACGGCACCGGGCGTAATCGTTTCGACGACCGCGCGCCGCACGATGCCCTTGGCCTCGGCAGGATCCTCGACCTGCTCGCACACGGCGACGCGCCGCCCGAGCCTGAGCAGCCGCTCGAGATACTCGTCGCGCGCGCGCACCGGCACGCCGGCCAGCGGAACGTTCGCCGCACCGCCATTGTTTCGCGATGTGAGGGTCAGGCCGAGCAGGCGCGCGGCCTCTTCCGCGTCCTCGCAGAACATCTCGTAGAAGTCGCCGACCCGGAAGAAAACGAGTGCATCGGGATGGCGCGATTTGGCGTCGCGCCACTGCTGCATCAGGGGCGTGTCGGTGGGCTTGGTCATGCTTTGGTAAAGTTATGTTCGGAAGCCGGAAGATTACAGGGGAGCATGGGAGGGAGCGAGCGTGGGAGCATGAGAGCATGGGAGCATGGGAGCATGAGTTGCCATGATTCCATGATCCCATGGTCCCATGTTCCCATGATCCCATGTTCCCCCTTAAATTGACCTGATGAATTTCGAGCACTTCGACCCCAGTAACGCGGCCTACGTGCAGGCGCTCTACGAGGAGTTCGTCAAGAATCCCGCGTCAGTCGACGAGGCGTGGCGCAGATACTTTTCGCAGGCGACGCCCTCCGGCGGCGTCCCGCTCGCTGAAGCGGCTCCAGGTACAATCAGCGTTCCACAGTTGCGCGCGGCGCGCGCCTTCGGCGAGCTGGTGGATGCGATCCGGCTGCACGGCCACCGTGCCGCCAGGCTCGACCCGCTCGGCGCGCGGCGCACCGGGCATCCGCTGCTCGATCCGAAGCGGCACGGCACGACCGAAGAAGAAATCGAATCGGTGCCGGTAGAATTCATGGGGCTCGAATCACGCGGCCGCACGACCGCCGAAGTGCTTCAGTGGCTGCGCGACACGTACATGGGCACGATCGGCTACGAGTACGAGCATCTCGAGCACCCGGAGCGCCGCGAGTGGCTGCGCGAGCAGGTCGAGACCGGCGTGCACCGCAAACCCATCTCGGCGGACGACCAGAAGCGCCTGCTCCAGCGACTCGCCGAAGTCGAAGCGCTCGAGCAGTTCATCCATCGCAGCTATCTCGGCCAGAAGCGGTTCTCCATTGAAGGCACCGACGTCATGGTGCCCATGCTGGACCTCGCGGTCGAGCGCGCGAGCTCGCGCGGCGCGCGCGAAGTCGTGATCGGCATGGCGCATCGCGGCCGTCTCAACGTGCTCGCGCACGTGCTCAAGCTGCCGTACGAGAAGATCGTCGCGAAATTCGAGGGTAAACACGCCGAAACCGCCGGCACCGGGGATGTGAAGTACCATCTCGGCGCCGAAACCACCTATGCAACGCAGTCCGGCGAGCCGCTTAGTGTGCAGTTGTCACCTAATCCCAGCCATCTCGAGTTCGTCGATGCGGTGGTCGTCGGCATGGCGCGCGCGAAACAGATTAACCGAGGCAGCAGCACGCTCGAGCGCGATGAAGACTCCGTGCTCGCCATTCAAATCCACGGCGACGCCGCGTTCGCGGGACAGGGCGTCGTACCCGAAACCTTGAACCTCGCGCAGGTGCAGGCGTATCGCGTCGGCGGCTCGCTGCACGTCATTGCGAACAACCAGGTCGGCTTTACGACTGGCCCGCGCGAAGCGCGCTCCACTCATTATGCCAGCGACCTCGCGCGCGGCTATGACGTTCCGATCTTCCATGTCAATGCGGATGATCCGGAAGCGTGTCTCGCCGTCACACGTCTCGCACTCGCGTATCGGGACCGCTTCCATTCGGATGTCGTGATCGATCTGGTCGGCTACCGTCGCTACGGTCACAACGAAGGCGACGAGCCGGCATACACGCAGCCGGTGCTCTATCAGAAGATCGCGGATCATCCCGCCGTCCGGAAAGTCTGGGCGGAGAAGCTGGTCAAGGACGGCGTCGTCAGCGAAGCAGCAGCGGAGGCGATCTGGCAATCCGCGTATCAGCGGCTGGTCGATGTGCAGACGCAGGTGAAAGCCGCAGCGGCGCCGGAAGAGCACGCCGCACCGGTCGTCGAAAAGAAAACTTCCGATGACGTGAAGACGGGCGTCGAACCGGATCGGTTGCTCGCGCTCGACAAGGAAGTGCACACGTGGCCCGCGGATTTCCAGGTGCAGCCGAAGCTCGCCAAACAGCTCGAGCGTAGAGCGAAACTGCTGGGCGCGAATCAGGGCGTTGACTGGGGTCACGCCGAGACGCTCGCATTCGCGACGCTGCTCACCCAAGGCGTGCCGATCCGCATGACGGGTCAGGACGTCGAGCGTGGCACGTTCAGTCATCGTCACGACGTGCTGCACGACGTGAACACCGATGCGAAATACACGCCGCTCGCCAATCTGCGCGACGCGCAGGCGCCGTTCGAGATCTACAACAGCACACTGTCGGAACTCGCCGTGATGGGCTTCGAGTACGGCTACAGTGTGGTCGCACCCGAAGCACTGGTGCTGTGGGAAGCGCAGTTCGGCGATTTCGCGAATGGCGCACAGGTCATTATCGACCAGTTCATCTCGGCCGGCCGGGCCAAGTGGGGTCAGACGTCACGACTCGCGCTGCTGCTGCCGCACGGTTATGAGGGGCAGGGTCCCGAACACTCGAGCGCGCGGCTCGAGCGCTTCCTCCAGCTGTGCGCGGACGACAACATGCGCGTCGCGAATTGCACGACGCCCGCAAACTACTTCCACCTGCTGCGCCGTCAGGCGCTGCTCGAGACGCGTCGCCCACTAGTGGTCATGACGCCCAAGAGTCTGCTGCGTCATCCGAAGGCGACGTCGCGCCTCAATGAGCTCGCGAACGGCAGCTTCCAGCGCGTTATCGCGGCTGCGCCGCGCGACGATGTGCGGCGCTTGATTCTGTGCGCCGGCAAGATCTACTACGATTTGGCCGCGCGTCTCGAGCAGGAGCCGAATGACAGCGTGGCGGTTGCACGCGTCGAGCTGCTCTATCCGCTGCCCGAACGCGAGCTGGTCGACACACTGGGATCGTACGGCAAGCTGGAAGACGTGGTCTGGTTGCAGGAAGAGCCGCAGAACATGGGCGCGTGGCGTTACATGGAGCCGCGCTTACGCGCACTGATCGGCGACCGCGCTGCGCTGCGCTATGCCGGCAGGCCCGAGCGCGCCTCACCCGCTGAAGGCTATGCTACCGATCACGAAGTGGAGCAAGCCAGGATTGTGGCCGAGGCGATTGGCGGTTCGAAGAAGAAGGCGAAGCGCTGAATCGGGGTTAGGTGGTGCCGGGCGGATCCGGCCGCTTCGTCCGCTTCACACCCGACACCACACCGATGCCAACCAGCACAATGATGCCGATTCCGATCCAGGTGCTCGAAAGGCCGAGCAGGTGTGCTCCGAGCGCGAGCCCCACGATCAGGATCACGAAGCCGATGATGTAGATACCAAATGATGACATAGCGCCTTCGCCTTAAGTGACGGCGCTTACTCAGGCAAACGCCGTACCCGCGCCGAAACTTCCTCCATTCGCCGCAGCGCCCGCAGCATGTTGAGACCGGCAATCTTCTTCAAATCGGCTTCGCTGTAGCCGCGCCGCAGCAGCTCGGCGAACAGATTCGGGAAGGTACTGACGTCCTCGAGGCCGATCGGGCCGCGCGCGATGCCGTCGAAGTCGCTGCCAATGCCTACATGATCGATGCCGGCAATGCGGCGCGCATGATCGATATGGTCGGCGACGTCGGATACCGTGGCATTCGGCTGTGGATTCGTTTGTGCCCATTCGCGAAAACGCCGCTGGATCTCGGCCGGGTCATTCAGCTCTGTCCGCAACGCCTCGAAGAGCGAGTCGCGGCGCTGCGACCATGCCAACGATGCCGGACTCACAAAATCGGGCACGAACGTGATCATGATGACGCCGCCGTTCTTCGGCAGCGTGCGCAGCACATCATCCGGCACGTTGCGAACGTGATCGACCAGTGCGCGCGTGGACGAGTGCGAGAAGA
>JBQTID010000023.1:0-9140 GCA_052389275.1 Gemmatimonadota bacterium
AAGATGACCGGCGCAGAAAACCAAAATGCACATGCACGATTCGCCTGCTGGCGCCCACACTCACGCGAATGCTAACAAATACACTCCGGACCAATGATGAAAACCACCGTTTCCGGATGCACACTAATTAACCGGCACTCCGCCGCACGAGCAGTAGTTTCAGGACTTTGGTTCACGCTGGGAGCAGTGGTGTGGTACGTGCTCGCAGCCATTGCGCCCCAAGCCACACAACCGGTGAGCGTGGTAGGGTTGCTAACGGTCAGTTCCGCCGGTTTTCTTGCAGGGTTGGTTTTCAGCACAACGCGCGGCTTGAACAATCGTGGGGAATGGGCGTACGCTGCGCGATGGGTGATTACATTTGTAATTGTAACATTCGTTGCTCTCGGAGTATCCGCAGCATCAGGTGGAGAGCGATTAAAGCCAATTGAAGTGGTTGTTTTCGCTATAATGGCTGTTGTCGGAGGATGTTTTTTCGCAGCGGTCTTCTACGCCATCAAACAAAGAAGATCCCGGAGCGATTCGATCTAACATAATACGATCGTGTCATCGATCCGATCTCGAACGTTGATCCGTCTGTTTGTACAAGCGGCATCCGAAGACACCGGAGAAGACGGGGGAAGCGATTGCGCCCAGTTGATGCGCTGCAGATTTAGCAAGGTCCGTTCGTGATATCAATTCGGCGAACAAAGGGTCACGTGGAGTTGACCCGCTTTCGTGGACACCTAATCCTTGGAGGAGGAAAGGGAGTTCACAATGGCAGGCAACACCGATATCCACCGGAATTTCGTCGCAAGATCGTCGAGCTGGTACGAGCAGGCTCTCCTGAAAAGCTCGCCGAGGAATTCGAGCCCTCACAGCAGACGATTCGTAACTGGGTGAAGCAGGCGGATCTGGATGAAGGGGTCCGCACAGACGGGCTCACGAGTGCTGAGCGTGAAGAGCTCACGAGGCTGCGCCGGGAAGTGAAGCAGCTGAAGCTCGAGCACGAAATCTTGTCAAAAGCCGCGGCCTGGTTCGCTCGGGAGACCGATTCGATTCCACCCAAGTCTTCGAATTCGTCGAGCTTCCACAGGACAGGGAAACTGTTCGACATAGGTCGCCTTCACCATCCCATCTTGCTATTCCCTCGCAATCTACTAGCAAAGTTCTAACACGCAGCCGAGTGTCGGACCCGCAGCCGTTCTGGTACCGTTCAGAGTAACCGACGCTCTCCAACTCTGAACGCTGATGTCGCCATGGCTGCACCACGTCCTTGCCCGCGTGACGGCTTCACGCTGATCGAAGTCCTCGTCGTCATCGCCGTCATTTCGGTGCTCGCCGCGCTCGTTGCGCCCAATGTGTTCGGGCACCTCGGTACGGCGAAGGATGCGGCAGCGCGATCGCAGATCGAGATGCTGTCCGCCGCACTCGACGCCTACCGCCTCGACAACGCCCGCTACCCGACGACGGAGCAGGGGTTCGATGCCCTGGTCAATGCGCCGACACGCGGTGCGCGGCCGATCAACTGGCGCGGCCCCTATTTGCGCAAAGGCGTGCCGCTCGATCCATGGCGTAATCCCTACGTGTACCGAACCCCTGCGGAACAGAGCCGGGGCGGCTTCGACCTGCTTTCCTACGGTGAGGATGGCCAGCCGGGCGGCTCCGGCGCCGCGCTCGACATTACGAGCTGGTAAGCGCGCAATGCCGAGCTTCGCCTACCAGGCAGTCGACTACAACGGTGCGCGCAAGCACGGCACGCTCGAGGCGGCATCCACCCGTGCCGCTGCCGCTGCGCTCGAGGCATCCGGTTTATTCGTTATCGACATTGACAACGCGCCCCCGCACACGAGCACGGAACGAGGCGGTAGTGAACGTCGCGCAGTGCTGGAGCTCACGAGTGCCCTTGCCGCACTGCTGACTGCCGGAATGCCGCTCGCGCGCGCGCTCGATGCCGCTAAACTCGCCGTGCCGGAACGTCTCCAGCATGTCGTGGACCAGATCCGGCGTGAGGTGGAGCGAGGCGCGACGCTGTCGAGTGCGCTCGCAAATCATCCGCATCTTTTCTCCCCGCTCTATGCAGGCGTGGTGCGCGCCGCGGAGAAGAGTGGCGACCTTGCCGGCGGGTTTGAGGAACTGGCCGGCACGCTCGAGCGGCAGCACGATCTGCGTGAGAAGCTCATCTCCCTCTCGATTTACCCGATTCTGCTCGCGACCGTCGGTGCCGCGGCCGTCCTGGTTCTGGTCACGGTTGTCATGCCACGCTTCGTCACTTTGCTCGAGGGCACCGGCGCGACACTACCGGCTTCGACCGCGCTGCTGCTCGCCATTGCAGGCGTCGGCCGAACGTACGGCGTTATGATCGGCGCAGGCGTGCTGGCTGCCGCGATGGTGGTTGCGGCGAGTACGCGCACCACCACAGGGCGCATGGCGTTCGCTCGCATGCTGCTGGGGCTGCCGCTGGTTGGCAGGCTGCGCCGGCATACGCTCGCCGGACGCTTTGCTCGCTTGAGTGCGGTACTCATCGCGAATGGCGCCGCCGTGTTGAATGCGCTCTCCGACGCAGCCGCATCGATCGCGGATCCGGTTGCCGAGAAGGAGATCGAACGCGTTCGTAATGCCGTGCGTCAGGGCTCGACCCTGCACGGCGCGCTCGCGGCCGGCACTCTCTTCCCGCCGCTGCTGCCACAAGTCGTCGCGATCGGAGAGGAATCCGGCAAGCTCTCACTATTCCTGCACCGTGCGGCCGGAATCTTCGAGCGCAATACACAGCGCACTCTCGAGCGGCTGGTGGCATTGCTCGAGCCGGCAATGATCGTCGCTTTCGGCGGAATCGTCGCGTTCGTGGCACTCGCGCTACTTCAGGCTATCTACGGTCTCAATGCCGGAGCGCTTCGGTGAGACCGGGCTTTACGCTCGTTGAGCTGCTCGTGGTTATTGCGATAGTTACGCTCGCATCCGCGCTTGCCGTTCCGCCACTGGTAGCCGGAGCGGAAAAGCCGATCCACACCGCAGCGAATGATCTCAGGCGCCTTCTCGACGGCGCACGAAGCCAGGCGGCGGTCACTGCAAAGCCCGTGATGCTGACGATCGACCCCGCACGTAAGCGCTACTGGATTCAGGACGACATGGCGCGCGTCATCCGAACGGATACGCTGAGCGTGCCAGGAAGTGTGACTATTGCGACGTCGTCGCCGCGGCTCCGCTTTCGATTCACCAGCACCCAATTTTCCACGGGTGACACGATTCGCCTGGTTACGGCCGGTCTAACGCGCATGATCCACATTGATACATGGACGGGTGAAGCGCGTGTCGAATAGCCGCGGTGGTTTCGTGCTGCTCGAGGCAATCGCCGCGCTAATGATTGTCAGCGTGACAGGCATAGCCGTGCTGGCGGCTTTGGGAACGCAGATGCGGGCTTCCGAGAGCGCGCACACGGTGCTCCAGGCGGACGCGCTCGCGCGCGATCGGCTTGCGCGGCTGGAGCTGCTGGACGAAGCCGATCTCTCGTTTATTCCCGATTCGTTGTCGCGTGGTCAATTCGCGCCTCCCCTGGACCGATTCTCATGGCACGTACAAGCCACGCGCACGTCGAACGAGCGCGGGCTGTTTGACGTGAATGTGACGATCGAATGGGATGATGGACGCGGCGTCGTCGCCACGCGCTTCTATCGGCCTGAACGGAACGCGCGATGAAAACCGCACGCGCCGGTATGACGCTCATGGAAGTGGTGGTTGCGTTGAGCCTGGCCTCGGTCGTCTCGACGATCGGTTATGCCGCGTTCAGCGCCGTCGTCGATGAGAGCGAGACGATGGTGGCTCGCGGCGGAAATGTGCGCGCCGCCATGGTGCGCCGCACCATCACGGACTGGCTGCACAGCGCGATCCTGCTGCCGGGCGTCGAGGCATCCTCGTTTCGTGCGCTGGATGGCGTGCATGAGGACGATGCTCTGGATGAGCTTCAGTTCGTGACGGCCGCGCCGACGGCGCTGAAAGCGCGCGTAAGTCTGGTCCGTCTGTATATCGATACGGATTCGACAACGTCTGAGCGAGGGCTGGTGGCGGAGCTGCGCGAGTGGAGCGGCCGGCGCCAGTTGCGAGTGCAGCTAGATACCTTGGTAAGCGGGCTCGATGGGCGTTACGCTTCCCGGCTGCTGGGCGATCGCGATTGGCTACCAAGTTGGGTGTCTTCGAGCGTACTGCCTGATAAGGCCGAGCTTCGCTTGAGCGGTCCTGCCATCGATCCGCTCCTGTCTCTGCCAATCGTGACCGTCGTGGGAGCGAGGAAATGAGCCGCTCATCGCAGGCTCGCGACGGATTCGCGCTGATTGCGAGTTTGTTTCTTGTGGTCGCGATGTCAGCAGTCGCCCTCCATGTCGGTGCGCAGGCGCGCACGATACGTCTGAGGGCCGCGACCACAAGCGAGCTGACGCGTGCCGAAGCGGCGGCATTGGCAGGTCTCGAGCACACGCGTGCCCGCCTCCAGCCCGAAGCATGGAAGAACCTCGGTCGAGTCATGACCGACACCTTCGATTTCGCAAATGGCGCGCATTACACGGTTCGTCTGTACGACACCGGCAGCCGCCTGAACCTGAACCATGCGAGTGAGGAAGAGCTGCGCCGGCTTCTGCGAGCGCTGCGCATCGAGTTCGGCGAGGCGGATCGGCTTGCGCAACGCATTGCCGACTGGCGCGACCCGGACGACTTCGAGCGGGCGCGCGGTGCCGAACGCGAGCAGTATTTGAAGCTCGACATGATCGAGCCGCCTGCGAACCGGCCATTTGCATCCGTAGATGACCTGCGAGCGGTTGTGGGCATGACCGAATCGATCGTGGAGCGAATCGCGCCATACCTGACTGTTGATGGTGGCGGGCTGATCAGTCTAAACACCGCGAGTGAGCCCGTGCTGCTTGCGCTGCCTGGCATCACGCCGGAGGCCGCACGCGCCATTCTGCGCATGCAACTGAGCAGGGAAGCCCCGAAGTCGCTCGACGACATCGCGAATGGCCTGAGCCAGGGTGCGCGCGAGGAGCTGCGCGCCGCGATACCGCAACTACGGCTGCGCACAACTTTGGCTACCTCCGAGATCATCGCAGAATCGACCGGCTGGAGCGATGGCAGCCCCGTGAAAGCGCTTGCTCGTGGCCTGTTCGCATGTGGCGGCACGACGACCTTCTTCGTTCAGCGAAGCGTCCAATGAGACGGCATCCGATCGTACTCGCGTTGGGCAGGAATGCGTCGGCCGCGGCTGCAAATGGCTCCGTGCTGCTCGACGCGGAGACCGGCATCGACGACTTCCCGGAATTGCTGACCCGCCTCGCTCAGATCACGACGCATCGGAAGCTGGTGATCCTGCTTGCACCCGAATTGTGCGAGGTGCGCGTGCTCGAACTGCCGCCGCTCGGCGACGACGCAGCCGCGGCGGTGCTGGCGCGCGAGGCTCGGCGGTATTTCCTCGACGCAGGTGAGCACTCGGTCATCGCAGTCCACCGCATCGCGCGCAATCGCGTGCTCGCTGCGCACGCATCCTCTGAGCTGCTGGACGTGATTTATACCATTGCCGCAGCGGCGGGCTTCCATGTCGAGCGGGTCGGCAACGCGTACGAAGCGTGGGCTCGCGACGGAACGGTTCTGGTCAGGCATAACGGTGTGGCCGAATTGATTCGTGCGGAGCGAGGCCGGATTCATGAATTGCATCGGCTGCCAGCTGATCGAGTTGATCTGGTGCACGAGGCTCTGAATGGTTCGAGCGCAACGCGCATCGAGCAGGATGTGCTTCGATCGGCGGCGAGCGCCGGGGCTGTGCCGATACTCCCGCTCGAGACGTCGGACGCTCGCAAACGCCGGCTCGAGCGCACGCGCACGAGAACGCGTTTCATGTTGGCTGCCTCGCTGCTCATGCTGCTCGGTGCGGCATGGATCCACGGCTGGGGAGAGGCTCGCGAGCTTGCTCAGCTCCGGCACGCGCGCGCCGAAATCGAGAACGATGCGCGGGCGGCGCTGGCGTTGCGCGATTTGCAGGACGCGAGCAGCCGTGCAGCGCTGGCGGTTGCCGATCTACAGCAGATGCGTACGCGCTGGTCCGGCGTATTGGACAAGATCGCACGTCACCTGCCGGCAGATGCGAAATTGATCGCTCTTCAGGGAGATCGGGACTCCGTCACGCTCGAAATTGTCGCGGCTGACGCCGTTGCGACAATAGAAGCGCTCAAGGAGACGAAAGTCCTCGCCGCGGTGAATCTGGTCGGGAGCATACGTCGCCAGCAGCAGGCCGACAGCACGACACGCGACCATTTCGTGCTGAGCGTTCCCACGAGAACGAACGGCCAGCAATGAGCATGTCGGCACGCGATCGGCGCGCAGCCACCCTCGGGAGCGCCATTCTGGTGCCTGCGCTGCTCTTTGCGTTGGTCGCGCAACCGTATGCGCGCTCGGTAGGTGAGCGACGCGCGCAAATCCGGGAGCAGCGCATGCTCCTCGCGCGCGAGACCGGATTGATCGATGTGGTAAGACGCGGCGGTTTGCAGACGGCGGCACGCGAGGCGGCCGCGTTCACCCAGAGGCACGTTCTGATTGCGGCTGACGAGACGCTCCTCTACGCTCGCGCAAGCGCCTACCTCGAGTCGCTTGCCCAGATCAGTACTGCGCAGCTCGAGGACGCGGCTGTCGTGAGCAATGAGACGACGGAAGACGGGTTGCGCGTCGTGGTGCTCTCATTGCGCGGACATGGCATGCTGGACGGCGTTTTACGATTCATTCACCTGCTCGAGAATGGCCCCGCAGTCGCGAGCATCGACCGGCTTCAGATTGTTCCGCTCGATAGCAACTCGTCAGCCTCGCTCAGCTTCGGGATGGACGTCCGTATCTATGGTAGTGAGATGACGCCGTGACACGCCTCGACCAGCAGAAGTGTGCACAGCTGGTCGTGCTGATTGCGGTGTCATTGCTTGTCGCAGCCACCGTGAGTGCGTGGCAGCTCGAGCCCCTGCCGCGCCCTGTCGTTCCTGCATTGCCGAAAATTCCGAAGATGCAGCCGAGGCAGATCGCCACAGAGCCGCTCGACGGGCCGGCGGATCCCTTCCGCACACCAGTAGCGGCGGCTCAGCCAGAGATTGAACCCGTACTGCCCATCGCGCCGCCGGACCCGATCCGGCTCGCGGGAACGGCCGCACTGCCGAATGGCGGTGTGGCGGTAGTCGAGTCTTCCGCCGGATCGCGGGTGCTGCGGGTCGGTGAAAGCTGGGCGGGTTTGCGGCTGCACCAGGTGCTCGCAGGCGAGGCTGTTTTTGTTGATGCGACTACTGGGGAGGCCGTCACGCTGCGCATTCGAAAGGCGGGAAGCTAATGAACACGCGGCAATGTGTGCTGCTCTGCATAACAGCGCTGTGTGTGGTCCCGAGCTATGCGCGGGCACAGCAAAAGCCGGAGGGCGTGCGCGTCACGAGTACTGGAATCATGCTGGATTTCCAGGATACGGATCTGCGTTTGGTGATAGCGGCGCTTGGAGAAGCAGGCGGTCTAAACGTGGTCTATGCAGAGCTGCCGGCAAAACGTGTCACGTTGCGGACGACTCTGCCCGTTGAGAAATCGCAAGTACCAGCACTATTGCGAAGTCTCGCCGCATCGAACGGTATGGTGGTGACGGAAGAGGGTGGCTTCTTTCGTATCGACGTTCCGGTTGGCCCATCCCAGGATGCGCGGCAGAGTCAGAGTGCCGGCAAGCAGGAAGACGCGCGGCTCTTCGTTTATCGTCTAAAACACGCGCGTGCGGTGCGGCTCGCGGCCACGCTACAGTCTCTGTTCGGTGGTCCTGCGGCCTCATATCAATCAGGATTCTCGCGGCCTTCACTTTCTCAGGGATTGCGGCAGCAGCGCATTCCACCGATGGACTCGGTGGCGCGGCCAAAGGTAGAAGTCACGGTCGGCGCGGTGCAGACGGGTCTGCCTGGCCAATTGCAGGGCGACGTGCAGATTGTCCCGGACGAAGCAACGAACTCCCTGCTGGTGCGGGCGCAGCCCGACGATTGGCAAATCGTGCAACAAGCGGCACAGGCGCTCGATCTACGGCCCCTACAGGTCCTGATCGAAGTGATCATCGCGGAAGTTCGTCGCGACCGCGACCTGAATGCCGGCGTGAGCGCGAAGGCTAATAACCGCAGCGGCGACCGCTCGGGCGAGCTGAAAACAACCGCGTCGAACGATTTCCTGCTGCGGCTTCGCCAAACCGGCAAGATCGACATCGACATTGCCCTGGCGGCGCTTTCGTCGAGCGGACGCGTTCGCATTCTGTCGCGACCAGTCGTGCTGGCGCAGAACAACCAGGAGGCACGCATTCTGGTTGGATCCGAGCGGCCATTCGTGCAGGTGTTCCGCTCACTGCCGACCGATGCTGCGGTTCGTGACCAGGTCGTACAATATCGTGACGTCGGTACATCACTCACGATTCTGCCAACGATCAATCCGGACGGCTACGTCAACCTTCAAGTCTCGCAGGAAGTCAGCACCGCTACCAATGAGACACAGTTTGGCGCGCCCATAATCAGCACGCGTGAAGCGTCCACACATCTCCTCGCCCGCAACGGACAGACTGTCGTCATTGGCGGCCTGGTCGATCATCAGCAGGACCACGCGCGCTCGGGAATTCCCGGCCTGAAGGAGATTCCTCTGATCGGCGCATTGTTCGGCACCACTCGCATCAGCGATCGCAATAGCGAGCTGTTCCTGTTTCTGACGCCGCACGTGGTCGAGACAGACGAAGACGCAGACCGGCTGCGGGACGGAGCCGAGCACCGCGACGGATTGATGCGCGAGCTTTCGCCGATCAAGCCGTTGCTTACGCCCGTAAAACCCGATTCGGCAGGGGTCCGCAAATGATCCCTGTTGCGGAGCGGCTCTCTTTCAATGCGGAATACCTCGAGTACTACGGTGTGCTGCCTCTTGCACGGACAGAAACCGGTTATACGGTTGCGACTTGGTGTGACGCCGTAACGGCGCGTGTTATCGACGACCTACGCCTGCGCCTGGAGACCGAGCCGATTCTCGTGCGGTTTGGCGAGGAGGAAATCCGCGATGCAATTCGCCGAGTTTACGCACCGGAATCACTTTCCGCGGAGGAGTTGCTCGCGGAGATGCCCGGCGCCGAAATCGCAGTTGGCGACGACGCC
>JBQTID010000024.1:0-3652 GCA_052389275.1 Gemmatimonadota bacterium
CCGCGCTCAGAATGGCGAGTACTGCGATGACGGTCAGAATCTCGACCATGGTGAAGCCTGGCCGCGCATTCATATGAGCACGCCCCTCAGCACGCGGTAATCGCCTTGCGCCATTCGACCCGCACGCGGCCGGATGCATCGGGAGCGCCCCAGCGTATCGTGCCGAGCGTCGAGGGCGTTGCTTCGGTTTCCGGATCCACGCGTGTGTTCAAGAGCGAAGCATCGCGCGCGTCCACGTCGTTGATCACGACGATTAACGTGTTCGGCGTACCGGTAGTGGGGGATCTGAGTAGTGTATCCTGCGCCATGCCGATGCCGAGCCACATACCCGCACCGCTCACGCTGCGATACACAGTTGACGCCGGCCACTGATCAACGGCTGTCGCGCTGTACGTTGCGCCGCACAAGCTTCGTTGCGTCGTGGTAATGGGATTGTGCAGGTGACGGAGCGTTCCCGGATACACGCCCGTGTCTTCCTTGAAGCGCGTGATTCCTGTCTGCTTTACTTGCGGACCGGTCCTGGCATTGAGCAGATCGTCCAGCACTTCATACGCCAGATCGACCCGCTCGTGGTCCGCGATGGCGGCCACGCTCGGCAAGACCGCGAGTGCCGCGACAATTATGATGGCGACAACCACGAGCACCATGAGCAATGCAAATCCTTCGCGCCGGGGCTGCATACACGCCATCAACAACCTCGTATCGGCCGGTAGTAGTACGTCGTCACCATGCCATTGACCGGAGCGCTCCAGCGGACGGTGCCGATAGTCTGGCCGGCGACGTCGCCATCACCATCGACGGTTGTATTCAGTCCGCGCGCGTCCTCCAGCGTCACGTTCAGGATCTCCATTGTGAGCAATCCGTCATTGCCGGTTACGAAGGATCGATACGTTGTATCTTTCAGAACGCCTATGCCGATGGGAACGCCGGTCGATGGCACGACCCGGTCCAGGTAGGGGCCAGCCCAGTTGGTCACTCTGCCGGTGGTATAGGTGTTCCCGCAAACGTTGGTCATGCTGGTCGTGATGGGCGCGGACAGATGTGAAATGCGGCCCGGCCAATCCTGGTTGTCCTGACGCAGCTCCGACATGGCATCGGTTACACCCTGCATTGCGTCCACCGATGCCTGCACGCGCTCGCGATCCAGCGCGCCGATCAGGCTGGGCACGATGGCAGCAGCGAGAATGACGCTCACGACGATGACCACGATCACCTCGACGAGCGTCAGCCCCGCGCGCGGGCGCACAGCTGTCAGGAAGTTGGCCGGCCTCAGGCATTTGTGGTTGTAGCGCATTTGCTGGTTTGCTACCCGCGAGCGTCTGGGGATTTCCCAAACTACTACCGTACAAATGCCGAAAAAAGTAGGTTGTTGGCGTGAGGAGTACATTGGCAATCGGAGCCGTGGCGGGCAATCGTCACCTATGGATCGCGAGACAGGCCTGGCTTCTGCTGTTGTCCGGTGCCTTGCTGGGGTGCGATGTGCTGGGCGTGGGCACACCGAACGTGGAAGGCGAATGGCTGCTGACCGCACGCAATCTGACCAGCGGCAGTGACACTTGTAGCATTGATGTATTGCGGCTCGACTTGCAGCAAACACGCAGTCGTTTCAGCGGCACCGCTTCAAGTACAACCGTGGCTTGCATTCTGCGCGACACGCTGCGGACGTTTTCGCTGCCGCAGCAGCCGGTCGTCGCGGGTGAGCTTGCGGATTCGACCGTCACGTTCTTTATCGCGGGTCGCGACTGGCGCCTCGACGGTGTCATCGCGGGCGAATCCATGACCGGCTCCATGACAGTTCGCTTTGGACCGCCGATCAGTACTGCGCGGTTTGTTGGTCCGTTCGGCGCGGCCAGGCTGCCGGCAACGCAGGCGACGCGCCTTCAGCGCGCGCGGTTCCAGGCACGTTGATCAGCTGTAGTACCGCGTCCATATCGCGGGCGTATTTCACACACACTTCCAGCGAGATCTTCGACGCCTGATAGAGCTGTACCAAATGCTGATCGAGAGTCAGCATGCCCTCGGTGCTGCCAGTCTGTATCAGAGACTGGATTTGATGAAGCTTGTCCTCCCGAATCGCCGTTCGCACCGCCGGTGTAGCCATCAGGATTTCACACGCCGCAATCCGGCCACCGCCCTCCTTGCGAGGGACCAGAGTCTGTGCCACTACTGCCTGTAGCACGAACGACAGCTGGGTGCGAACCTGCTCCTGCTGATCGACCGGACACATGTCAATGATACGCGTGATCGAGCCGACCGCCGAAGGCGTGTGCAGGGTTGCGAGCGTGAGGTGCCCGGTCTCGGCTACCGTCAAGGCTGTAGCGGTGGTCTCGAGATCCCGCATCTCGCCGATCAGGATGATATCGGGATTGTGGCGCAACGCATGCCGAAGCGCCGATTTGAAGCTTGGCGTGTCTTCGCCGACTTCGCGCTGGCTGAACGTGCAGAGATCGGGCTCGTGCACGAATTCGATGGGGTCCTCGATGGTCAGCACGTGTTTGCGCCGGCGACGATTCATGTAGTCCAGCATCGCCGCCAACGTCGTAGTCTTGCCGGAGCCGACGGGACCGGTGACCAGAATCATGCCGTTCGGCTGATCCATCAGCTCTGCGAGCGCCGGTGGCAGTTCGAGCAATTCGAGGTGCGGCACAACACGTGGAATGCGGCGAATGGACAGCGCAACGTTGCCCCGCTCCTTGTAGGCGCTGACCCGGAAGCGGGACGTCTCATCTTCGATCGCGAAGTCTGCCTCGGTATCGAGCTCGAAGCGACGCCGCTGCGATGCCGGCACCAGCTGCTCGGCCATGGCCGCCGTTTCCGCGGCTGTCAGTGGAGGATTGAGCTCGGTCTCGAACAGCTCACCATCCAGGCGGAATTGCGGCCGCCGGCCGGGCACGAGGATCAGATCGCTGGCATTCGCGTCGGCAAGGGCCTCGAGCAGTCGCGCCGGCTCGTTACGGTCTTTGTTCGGCATGGTCAAATCCCTTGCTGGCAAACAGGTGAGCGCATATTTTCATCAGTTACGCAAGCGCCGTTCTCGCAACGGCGTAACGGGAACGCGGCAAGCAGTAACGCCGGTGTTACGGCTTCTCCTCATCTTGATTCCCCAGTACGACCGGCAACGCAGCGACGGCCAGGTACGTCGGGCGGCCATTTTCGATTTTTCCATGCTAGAAGGAGGCCAGTCATGAGGCGCATGAGCATGCGTCGTGGCAGTTCCGCTTTGCAGGTCAGGGGCGGTTTTACGCTCATTGAACTCATCGTGGTGCTGCTGATTCTGTCGCTGTTGGCGGCGGTTATTGTACCGGTGGTTACCGAACGTGCGGACCAGGCTGATCCCACGCGCGTGGCGACGGATCTGGCGAACATCCGGACCGGTGCCGAGCTGTTCCACATGGATGTGCGGCCGCGGTACGCGGGAGACATCGAGGATTTGACGACTGCAATCGTAACCGGCGGCGTCGATCGCGGCGTTGATTCGGTTGCCTATCCGAGCGCAGGCGTCGTGGCCAAGTGGGATGGGCCGTACCTCGACATTTCGATCGTCGACAACTCCGTAGCCGGTACGGGTGCCGGCGGTGAGATTCAGGACGCGTTCGCGGTGTATGATGCGGCTGCGAACACCCGAGTCGCGGCGGCTAGCATTGCTGCCTGG
>JBQTID010000025.1:0-22776 GCA_052389275.1 Gemmatimonadota bacterium
CACAAAGGCGAGGTCGCGCGCACACTCAGCGGGCTTCGTGCTCGGCGCTTGCATTGGCGCAAGCACGGAAGCGGCGGCCGCACTGCTCCTTTACACGGAACAGGGCTTCCTCGGCACAGCCGGCTTCCTGGTCGGCCTCGCGCTCGCCGCGCTCGGGCTCGGGCTTTGGGTTGGCGTAGAGCGCGCGCCCGAACGGCGACGCTGGGTTTCCCTCGTGATTGCCTACGCGGCCGCGGCGGTCTACGCGGTGCTACTGGCCAACGAGCCCGCACTGCGTGGCTCCGCTGCGGGCGGCGCGCTCGCCGCGTTCTTTCTGCTGGCGCAACCCGCCTACGCCGCTGGTGCGGTATTCAGCGCGCTCGCAAGCAAGACCCGAGGCTCCGCGGCGGCTCCGCTGTTCGGTGCCGCGATCGGCGTGCTCGCCGCCGCATTGATCCTCATCCCGCGGCTACAGCCGAGTGTTATCTTTCTGATGGCCGCAGCAGTCCTTCTGCTCGTGGCGCTGATCGAAACGCGCCGGCCATCTCAATTCATGAATACGACAGAGCTCTCGCTGAACGGAAAGTGCGCGATCGTCACGGGTGTGGGCGATCGTGGGCAACTGGGTTTCGTGGTTGCGCAGCAATTGATCGCTGCTGGCGCGCGTGTATGTATTACCGATGTGCAGCCGTCGGTGCAGGACATCGCACACGAGCTGGGTGCAACCGGCGTCCAGTCGGATCTGACGAATGATGACGACGTCGCGCGTCTCATCACGACTGCGCAAGAACGGCTCGGCCGCGTCGATATTCTGGTCAACGTCGCCGGTGGGCTGAGCGTGATCAAGCCGATCGCGGAGACGAGTCGGGCGGAATGGGAGCGCGAAGTCCAGCGCAATGCGGAAACGGTTTTTCTGGTGAGTCGCGCGGCCTTGCCCGCACTGCGCGCCGCGCGTGGCGCGATCATAAATTTCGCAGCGCCGGCCGGCTTGCGCGCGGTGCCACAGCTGGGCGCGTACAGCGCGGCGAAGGCCGCAGTAGTGGCGTTCACGCGCGCGCTCGCGGTTGAAGAGAAGGCAAACGGTCTACGCGTCAATGCGCTCGCGCCGGGCATGATCGACACCGAGCAGAACCGGAAGTCGGCGGGCCCGGACACGAAGTGGGTAACCAGAGAACAAATCGCGAACGTTGTGCTGTTCCTGGCAAGCGATGCCAGCTCGGGCATCACGGGCGAGACGATTCATGTTCTGGGAGACGGACTTAAGTAGCGCGAGGTGTTCAACGCAGAGGAGGCCGACAGGCCCGCATTCAGCGCTGGACACCATATCCGCAAGTAAACGAGCAGGACTTGAGTCATAATTGCTGGTCCAGCACATTTGAAAAAGGGACAGTGATTATGGGATGCAGAAGACTGGTTCAGCGTGAGATTCGATCTTGCGACCTCCTCTGCGTTGAACACACAAAAGGTTGTCAGATCTGGCAGTCGACGATAACGAGGATGAGATGGAAGTAGCCGCGGTCGGGCGCGTTGTCGGTACCGAGCGCAAGCCGAACACGCCGCACGAATTTCACTTCTGGACCGGTCCGGATTCAGAGGTAGGCATCGGCGCGCTGGTCAAAGTTGTCGTCGATACACCGCGCGCCTTGACCGTCTACGGCATCGTCGTAGATGGCGCGAGCTACACCGATTTGCAGACAGCGCTGCATGATTACATCGGCCACGAAGCCGATCCTGCGCCTGATTTCGAGGGCGCGACGGAGCGTCCGGAAATCCGGCTCTACACCGCCGCGGTGCTGCGTCACGAGCCACCCGAGCCGCTACAGCCGGTTCCATCCGGATCAGTGTTCCTTGCATCCGATGAGGATGTGCGCGTGGCATTGCGCATGGATGTCTATGCGCGTCCGGGCGGCAGCGGCATTCCCGCCGGTCTGTACGTGACCGGCGGCCACCGCGCGCCCGTCTTCGTCGACGCGGACTTCCTGCTCGGACCGGAGGCGGCGCACCTCAACATCACCGGCGTCAGCGGCCTGGCGACCAAGACATCGGCGGTGCTGTTCCTGTTGTCGTCGATCTTCGAGCATCTGAGCGCCGATAAAGGCTCGGTGGCGGCGTTGTGCTTCAATGTCAAAGGGCCGGATCTGCTCTTTCTCGATCAGGCCACGGAGCTCACAGAGGAAGATGGTGAGATATACGAGAGACTCAACGTTCCCCCGAAGCCGTTTGCGAACGTCCAGTACTTCGCACCCTACAAGCCTGATGGATACAACCTCAACACGCTGCGCACGAATGAAGCGCTGATCGAAAATGCGCAGCCGCTGGTTTGGGGGCTCGAGCAGATTCTGAAGTTTGCGGAAGTATTACTCACGCGCGAAGACGTGGACGCGAAAGCGGATGCGCTGATCGAATTCATCCGGGAGCGAGTCATCGGCCGCGAGTTTGGCCCGGAGCAGGGCACGCACCAGCGTCACCTCGTACGCACATTCCAGGAGCTCGAGAGGTGGTTCGATGACGTGCTGGCGACGTGCGAGCAGAACAATCGCGAGTCGTTCCGTACGCACCATGTCGCTACCATTCGCAAGGTCCGCAACCGGCTGCTCAACCTGTCGACGCGCGCAAAAGGGCTGGTCGCCAACGACACGACGGTGAGCGATCTGCCATGGGGCGGCTTCCAGGATCGCGCGGTCTACGTAGTCGACGTCGCGAACGTCGAGCCGGAAGCGCAGGACCTGATCTTTGCACGCATCGTGACGGAAGCGCGCGAGCGGCTCGAGCGCAACGGCCTGGGCGTGGATCATCTGATTGTCTTCGTCGATGAGCTGAACAAATACGCGCCTGGCGATGGCCACGAGACCTACGTGCGCAAAATGCTGCTGGATGTCAGTGAGCGAGGCCGTTATCTGGGGCTCGTGCTGTTCAGCGCACAACAGTTTCGCAGCCAGGTTCACAAACGCGTAGTAGGCAACGCAGGTACCGGCATTTACGGCCGCATGGACATGGACGAGCTGGCAACGCCGGGTTACGCCGTGCTGTCACCTGCGACCAAAGCCAAATTGGCGACTATGCCGAAGGGTGAGCTGATGATCCGTCACCCGCACTTCACGCAGCCGATCTTTTTGCGCTTCCCGCGCCCCGCCGTGCTAGCGGGGCGTGACGGCATTCGCCAATTCGAGCCGGCCGCGGATCTGCCCTTCGAGGATGCGGTGGCGCGCCAGCTCAGGCGCATCGATAAGGCGCTGCCGTTGAACCTGGTGAAGGACCTGATCGCCGGACGCGATCGCGAGGAAGTGCTTACCGCCATGCATCGCGCGCAGCAGGCTCGTCCCGACAATGTGCTGGCATTCTTCCGGGCGCACTTGAAGAAGCAAGCGCCGCAGGAAGTTATGATAACCGCGACGGTGAAGGTTCCGGTGGATCCGTATGCATAGGGGAGCATGGGAGCATGGGAGCATGGGAGCATGGGTGGACGAACGTTCACGCATTTTCCCATGTTCCCATGTTCCCATGCTCCCGTGCTCCCAACCCGGCTCATGCTGATTGCTCATTTGGCGGATTTGCACCTGGGTTACCGGGCATACCACAGGTACGCGCCGGGCGGGATGAATTTGCGCGAGCGTGACGTCGCGCGCGCGTTCCGCGCGGCACTCGACCGTATCATCGAGCTGAAGCCGCAGCTGATCGTGGTCGCGGGTGACGTCTTTCACACCGTGCGTCCGTCGAACGCCGCGATTGCGGATGCATTTCGGCAGTTCGCACGGCTCAGCGATGCACTGCCGGACACGCGCATCGTCGTCATCGCGGGCGACCACGACACGCCGCGCTCGGTCGAAAGCGGCAGCATCCTGCGCCTGTTCGCCGAGATTCCGCGCATCACGGTCATGGACCAGGAAGCACGCGAGATCGTCTTCGAGGATCTGGGTCTGACCGTTCTGGGCGTGCCGCATGCAGCGCTGCAGCAGAACCCGCTCATGAAGCCACGCGGTGACACGACCACCAACGTGCTGGTCGTGCATGGCTCATGGAACCAGGAAACGCTGCACACGCTGCACGATTACGGCGGCGTGCTGATCGACATCAGTGACTTGCACGCCGACCATTGGGACTACGTGGCGCTCGGGCACTACCACGAATACGCCGAGATCCGCGACAACGTATTCTATGCGGGCGCGATCGAGCGCACCTCGAACAACCTGTGGGGCGAGCAGCAGCCCAAGGGTTTCGTAACCTTCGATACGATTTCACGCACTGCCACGCATCATGCGATCGAGACCCGCCCGGTGCTCAGCCTAAAGCCGATATCCAATGCCGATCAGCACACGGTCGATGGCTTGAACGCGGAAATCCGCAAGCGCGTCGATTCGGTCAAGGGCGGCATTGAAGACAAGATCGTTCGGCTGACCATCTTCGATCTGCCGCGCGAGTTGTCGCGCGAGCTGGATCACAGGTTCATCCGCGAATGCAAAGCACGCGCGCTGCACTTTCAGCTCGACATCAAGCGGCCGCAAACCGGGCTGTCGCCGCTGTCCGGTGCGCGCGGCCGGGTTTACACACTCGAGCAGGAGCTCGAGAACTTCGTGCGGCATCAGTGGCATCCGAGCAGCAAGGAGATCGATCGCGAGCGGGTGCTGGAGCTTGCGAAGAAGTACCTGCATCAGGCCGGCGCTGCGGAAACGGTGGAAATCGATGCCGTAATGCGCGACGAGACCGCGCGACCGGGCCGCGCTACGGAAAGTCGCGACTGAAATGCGCCTGCAACGGCTTAGGCTCCAAAATTTTCGGCAGCACGTCGATACGATCATCGACTTTCGTCCGGGGCTGACCGGTATCATCGGTCCGAACGGCGCCGGCAAGACTACCATCCTCGAAGGCATCGCGTGGGCGGTCTACGGCGCGAGCGCCGCGCGCGGCACCAACGACACGATCCGGTTCGCGCGCGCGGCGCCGCGCGCCAAGGTAATCGTCGATCTGAGCTTCGAGCTGGAAAGTCACGAGTATCGCGTAACCCGCACGCTGAACAGCGCCGAAGTCTACCTTGACAATGGCCTGAATCCGGTCGCGACCGGCGTCAGCGGCGCGACTGCGTACCTGCAGTCGAAGCTCGGCATGACGCTCGACGAATTCTTCAACACCTATTTCACGGGGCAGAAAGAGCTCCAGTTCCTGGCGCAGCTCGGCCCGGCTGATCGCGCGCGCTTCTTCGCGCAGGTACTCGGCTACGAGCGGCTGCGCAGGGCGCAGGACATCGCCAAAAACCGCAGGCGTGAACTGGGCGCGGAGATCGACGGCCTGAAAGCGGGGCTGACTGACCCGGCCGTATTGAAGGTGGAGCGCGAAGCCGTTGAGCGGCAGCTCGGCGAAGCCAGGAAGAACGCCGCGCGCATTCTCAAAACACTGGCGAAGCTCGAGCAGGACAAAGCGGCCGCGACACCGGTTTGGAAGAGTGCGCAGGACGCGCGCGCGCAGGCGCAGAGGCTGACTTTCGAGATCGACGCGGTCACGCGTGAGCTGAACAGCGCGCAGCGAGAAGTGGAGCGCGCAGCCGGCGAGCTTCAGAAGGTGAGCGCCGCGCAAGCGAATCTGGCCGCGATCATGCCGCAGCTGGGCGAGCTGGTCGTGGTCACGGCTGCGACCGAGCAGCAGGAAGAACTTTCGCGCGCGCACGAGCGCATGAGTGTATTACAGCAAAGCGGGAAGCGGCTGCTCGCCGACAGCGCGCGACTCGACACGGCCCTCGAGGGACTCAAGCAGGCGCCCGCCCTGCTCGCGAAAGCGCAAGCGGAGCTGGCTGAGCTGAAGAGCACACTGCCCGGCGCGGTGCAGCTTCGTGAAACTCTGCTCGCGCAATACCAAAAGGATGTGCAGGATAATCGCACCGAGCTGCGCATTCTGGAGGCGCAGCAGCAGGAGCTCGAGACGCAGATTCGCAAATTGAATGACGCAGGGGAGAGTGGCGACTGCCCAATCTGCACCAAGCCGCTCGGCCACGAGTACGGTACGGTACTCGAACATCTTCAACTCGAGCTGGAAGATCGCCGCAACATTATTAAGTGGCGCACCAGTCGTGAGAAGCAGCTCGCGAAACGACCCGCTGAACTGGTTGAGGCGGAGCGCACCCTCGCGCAGCTCCAGACAGCGATCGAAAAGAAGACCGAGCGCGAAGCCAAATGCCAAAAGGGCGCTGAAGAGCTGTGGCGCGCGACCGAGGAAAAGCAGCTCAGGGACAAGCAGCTCGCCGAGCTGCGCGCGGAATGGTCGGCTGTGCCGGCCGGCTACGACCGCGAAGCGCACACGCAGTTGCGCAACCGGCTGGCCGAGCTTCAACAATTCGCGCGTCAGGCTAGTGTGTATGAACACGAGATCGCGACGCAGGGGGTTCGTGAAGCCGAGCTTGCGGCCGCGCAGGAAAGGCGGCGGACGCTCGGTGAAAAGCAGACGCAGTTGCATGCCGAGCTGAAGCACCTGGGTTTTGCCGAGCAAACGTATGAGAAATTGAAGGCGGCATACGAGAAGCTGACAGCCGAAGCGCATGCCGCGCAGATCGCGGGCGCGCAAGCGAATCAGGCGCTGGCCGGCGCCGAAGCAGCGCTGCGCGGCGTGGAGCGGGCTGAAGCGGCATACCAGGAGAAGCGCGAGAAGCTCGGCACGCTGGAATCGGAGCTGCGCCATCACAGCGAAATGGATGTTGCGCTGACCCGGTTACGTACCGAGCTGAACGCACGCGTGCGCCCCGAGCTGGCGGAGCTCGCGAGCTCGTTTCTGAGCGAGATCACGGACGGTCGCTACAGCGGACTCGAGATCGACGAAGGCTACAACGTGCTCGTGCTCGAGGACGGGGAAGAGAAGCCGGTCATCTCGGGTGGTGAAGAAGACGTCGCGAATCTCGTGCTGCGCATCGCGATCAGCCAGATGATCGCGGAACGCGCCGGCCAGCAGCTGTCCACGCTCTTTCTCGACGAAGTGTTCGGCTCACTCGATCTCGAGCGGCGTGACAACGTGATTCAGCTGCTCCAGCGTCTGCACGAGCGCTTCGAGCAGGTCATCCTGATCACGCACGTCGAAACCGTGCGCGAGGGATTGCACCATGTCATTCGGCTGAGCTACGACGAACGATCGGGCGCGAGCGTCGTCAAGGAAGAGACGTCGTCGCTAACGGCTGGCTTGCCGCAAATTGCCTAGCCTCATATACCGTCCGAACTGATTCATTTCCCGATTCATCGCCGCGCTGTCACCCAGGAGCGCGTAGCCCTGCGCCAGCGCCATGTGCGTGTAGCCGTAGTACAGCGGAATCTGTTGCGTAGCGACGTCGACCCATGCTGTCCACTGATCAGGAAAGCCCTCGTGATGCACAAATACGTTGTGCACCAGGTGAGCCGTGCGTGGGAAATCGAGATACGGGCCGAATACGCCGGCATATTCGGGCGGCATTGGCAGAATCCCGCGCGCGCTGTCCGGGCGGATCGGTCCGTTGATCAGCTTGTACGCGACGCCTTGCCGCAGCACGTGATCGCCCAGCCGCAATTCGTCGAATGCCTGCGTCGTTGACGCAAAATAGATCGGTCTATCAGCGAGCGACTGCGTGACGATGTAGCCGAGGAACAGATCCGCGGGCAGCATTACTTCACCCTGCTCGAGCAGGGTCTCGATATTGCCGGCGCGGAAAATCTGGTTGTCCGGGAGCCGGAACGGCGGCGTGCCCGCGATCTGCTCGATCTGCGCTTCATCGAGCGGTATGATCGACCTGGTCGGCGGCTTTGCGCGTAGATCGGTGTAAACCTTCGGACCGTGCTGCGCGTCGTATGGCCGCTGACAGATGATGCGAGTGGAATCGGCGTACGGGTTCTGTCCCGGCGCGCACGGCGTGGTGAGCTGACGGAGCTGCTTCACGTACCAGTTCGTATTGAGATAGCTCATCACGATCACAGTGACGTCCTGCCGCACACCTTCAACTTCCTGCGCGTACCAGAGTGGGAATGTGTCGTTGTCACCGTTGGTGAACAGCACGCCGTAAGGCTCGACACTGTTGAGCAGGTTGTACGCCCAGTCGCGCGCGGCCCAGTCGTCTCTGCGATCCGCCCACGTCCAGTTCGCGAGCAGCGGAATCAGCGCGAGCACGAGCACGGCCGCCGCCATCGCAGGGGGCCGGTCGCTGGTCAGCCCGCCGCGCGCATCTGCCACGCGCTCGCCGAGCCATTGCCAGAGCGCGGCAATGCCAATGCCCGCCCACACTCCCCAGAGGGAGAAGCTGACGATGAAGAAGTAGTCGCGCTCGCGCACCTCGCGTGAGTCCATGCCGAAGTCGACCGGATACGTGTAGCCGTAGCGGAAATTCAGATAGAACATGAGGCCCGCCGACAGGGTCACGAACAGGACGAATACGTACCAGAAACTTTTGCGATCGCGCCTGAAGTGCTGCATAGCGCCGAAGACGCCGAGCGCGATGAACAGCAGCGTGATCAATGGTCGCGCGCCGCCGAAGAAGTTGCGCTGGCCGGACACCGAGCGCGCCCACTGCCAGTCGAAGTACTGGAGATAGTTGCCGATCTGCGCGACCAGCAGCTGCGGGCCGCGCGGCACATCATAGTTGCCCTTACCAGCTTCGACCGGATCCGTGAACATCGACGGCTTGTCGTATTGCCGGCGCGCGAGTGCGGCCGAGAGATCCGGGCAGCCCGCCCGACCCATCGTGACAATGCTGGTCATCGCCGCGCCGACCGACGGACAGGTTGGATCGGCTTCGTTGATGATCGGATCCAGGTTTGCGCGCAATGGCAGAAACATGTGCACCGACAAACCTACGACCACCGCGATCACGGAGAACGCGTAGAGTTTCCAATTCAGCAACGTACGTGGCGCGGTAACCAGGATGAAGACCAGCAACGCCGGAAATGCCAGGAACGCCATCAGGTGATTGCCGACCGACAGCGCGAGGATGAAGACCATCAGAATGAGCAGGTTGTCATCCTTGCCGCGGCCGAGATTGTCGCGCCACCGGAAGGCGAGCCACGACAGCAGCGCAATCGTGAACAGCGAGACCGTGTAGACCTTCTCGTTGACATTCGACTGGTTCCATACGGTGAAAGCGGTCGCGCTGATCAGCGTCGCGGCAGCCGCGCCGATAACGCGAAACCAGCGGTCGTTGCTGAAGAACCCGAGAATGCGGTGCGCCAGCAGGAACCAGCAGCCGTGCGCAAGCGCGCTCATGGTCGCGCTGAACAGGTTGATGCGCTGCGCCGTCGACAATGGAAACGGCGTAAGCAGGATGTCCCACGCGCGCGCGAGCAAAACAAAGAGTGGATTACCGGGCGGATGCGGAATGCCCAGAATGTGCGCCGTCGTTATGTATTCGCTGGTATCCCAGAACCACGTCGTGGGCGAGAGCGTCAACGCATAAATCAGCCACACTGCAATCGTGGCGACGGCGGCCGCTGCATATGGCGGGCGGTATTCATTATCGACAGAAATTTCCGTAACTCTGTTCATCTGCAAAGGATAAGCGCGCCGGACGGCGTGCGCGAGGTCCGCCAGCCGGACGGCACCCAGGTGGTTGCGCTGTATTCCGTCACCACGGCCGGGCCCTCCAGCGTGTCGAACGTGCCACGCGGCTGAATCCGAACCGTGCGCCACGCACCATCGAAGTATGCGCTTTGCGCCGCAGCCTGGCCGCGCGGCGCCGTGGTCGCGAATGGTGGCAGCACCGGCACGGCCGAGGAGGCGTCGACCCGCAACGTCACCGCTTCGACCGTTGCATCCGGATGCGAGTAGCCGTAACGGCGTTCGTGCGCGGCATGAAAGGCCGCGACCCAGTCGCGAGCGGTCACCCGCAGCTCGTGACTCTGACCCTGATACCGCGCATCCACCCAGCGCATCACGCTGACAGCGGAATCCTCGATGCCTTCGTCGTGCATGGCGGCGCGTGCGCGCTGCTCCAATTCATCGAATACCGCGGCAATGCGCGTTTCGGCGAGCACGGTGCGCGCGACACTTTTCCGGATCGGCGAGGCAAGCATGCCGTAGGCAGACAGCACGCCGGGATGCATCGGCACCAGGATGCGCGGTATCCCGAGTCGGTCGGCGAGCTCCGCGGCATGAAGACCCGCGGCGCCGCCGAACGCGACCAGAGTGAAATCCACCGGGTCGTAGCCGCGCTCGACGCTGATCACGCGCAACGCGCCTTCCATTGTGCTGTTCGCGATCGCAATGATGCCTTCCGCCGTGTCCTCGAGTGAAAGGTCGAGCTGCTGCGCCAGCGCGCGCAGCGGCGCTTCGATGAGAGCGCGCCCGAGCGGCTGCTCGCCGCCAAGAAATGCCGCGGCAGGCAACCGTCCAAGCCAGACATTGGCGTCGCTGACAGTGACCTGCTCGCCGCCGCGGTCGTAACAAATCGGGCCCGGTTGCGCACCGGCACTGCGCGGTCCGACGCGCAGTGCGCCGCCGGCATCGATCCACGCGATCGAGCCACCACCCGCGCCAACCGTATGAATGTCGAGCACCGGAATGGCTACCGGCGTGCCGCCGATCGTGAATTCGCGCGTATGAAGCGGAACGCCGGGACACAGAGAGACGTCGGTGGACGTGCCGCCCATATCAAAGCCGATAATGTCGGTAATACCGGCGTCACGCGCGGCGGCGAGCGCGCCAGCCACGCCGCCGGCCGGTCCGGACAGAACCGTGTGCACCGGCTCGTTGCGTGCCACCGCAACCGGCACCGCGGCGCCGCCGGATCCCATGATGCGAACGCGAGCGACGCCGCTTTCGGATTCCAGCCGCCCCAGATAGCCACGCATCAGAGGCGCCACATACGCATTCACTACAGTGGTGGCGGTCCGCTCGTACTCGCGATACTCCGGCAGAATCTCGGACGAAATCGACAATGGCTTGTCCAGGGATCGCAGCCACTCACTCACACGCTGCTCGTGCGCTGCATTCGCATAGCTGTGCAGCAGGCAGACGGCAATCGCGTCTGCGGCGCCGAGCTGCTCCTTCAGTGCGACGATGTCCGCTTCAGCCACGCCTTCGATCTCGCTGCCGGTGTGATCGAGACGCCCGACAATGCCGAAACGCATGTCGCGTTCAACCAGCGGCGCGGCCCGCGTACCGGCCAATGCGTAGAGCTGCGGCCGGTTTTGCCGGCCGATCTCGATTACATCCTCAAAGCCACGGTTCGTAATCAGAGCGACACGCGCACCGCGCCGCTCCAGCACGGCGTTGGTCGCAACCGTCGAGCCGTGTGTCAGCTCCTGCGTGTCGAGTCCTTTGAGCGCATCGATGACGGCACGCGCCGGATCGTCCGGTGTTGATGGCACCTTCAATACGTGTAACTTGCCATCACGCAGATACACGATATCCGTGAATGTGCCGCCCGTATCAATGCCGGCGATTGGGACCATATGACTCTCGAAGAATTCCGCACTCTCGCGCAAAGCTATCCGATCGTACCAGTCGCGCGCGAAGTGCTGTTCGACACGAACACCGCCGTCACCGCGTACGCCCGCATCAAGGAGGGCCCGTTCGCGTTCCTGCTCGAGTCCGTGGTCGGCGGTGAAAAATGGGCGCGCTACACCTTTCTAGGAAGTGCGCCGCGTGAAGCGGTGCGCGTTCAGAACGGCAAGATCGAGTCGTGGACGCCGCAGCAGGGGTGGCACGCTGTTGCCACCAGCATGGATCCGCTGAGCTATCTCGAGCAGAGGCTGGCCGAGACGCGCGCGGCGCCCGTTGCCGGACTGCCTCGCTTCTTCGGCGGCGCGGTCGGCTACCTCGCGTATGACGTGGTGCGCTACGTGGAAGCTTTGCCGAACGCTCCGCCGGATGATCTAGGACTGCCGGAGATGTTGCTGATTTTTACGGACACCATCGTTGCCATCGACAATGTCTATGGTAAGGCCATCATCATCTGCTGTGCCGAGAGCGATGGCGATAGCGATAGCCCATACCACGCAGCGATTGGAAAAATCGAAGGCGTCATAGCGAAATTGCAGGCCCCGCTCGAACTATCCCATGCTCCCATGCTCCCATGTTCCCATGCTCCCAGCAGCTCGTACCGGCGCGAGGCCTTCGAGCGCGATGTGGACCGCATCAAGGATTACATAAGAGCAGGCGACGTCTTTCAGGTCGTGCTCAGCCAGCGCATCCGGGTTCCCTTCGAAACCGATCCCCTGAGTGTCTATCGCAAGCTGCGCTCGCTGAATCCGTCGCCGTATTTGTATTTGCTCGAGCTGGATGGCATTGCGGTGGTTGGCTCATCACCGGAAGTGCTCGTGCGCGTGGAGGACGCGCGCGTCGTCGTCAAACCGATTGCGGGCACGCGCCGGCGCGGCGCCAATGAAGTCGAAGATGCTGCCTTCGCGGCGGAGCTGCTCGCCGATGAAAAGGAGCGCGCCGAACATCTCATGCTGGTCGATCTGGGACGCAACGACGTTGGGCGTGTGGCCAGGTTCGGCACCGTCGAAGTCAAAGGCTTGATGCAGATCGAGCGCTACAGCCACGTGCTGCACATCGTTTCGCAGGTCGAGGCCGAGCTGCGCGCTGGTGCGTCGGCCATGTCGGTTTTTCGCGCATGTTTTCCGGCCGGCACGGTCAGCGGTGCACCTAAGGTGCGGGCCATGGAGATCATCGACGAGCTGGAGCCGGTCCGGCGCGGGCCGTACGCGGGTGCGGTCGGTTATTTCGGTTACGGCGGCCAGAACATGGACACCGCGATCGCGATCCGAACCCTGATTGCGGCGGACGGAATCGCGTATGTGCAAGCGGGCGCGGGAGTTGTCGTTGATTCCGTGCCGGCGCGCGAGTGGGCGGAAACGCTCGAAAAGGCGGGCGCGCTTTTAACAGTCCTGGGAGCATGGGAGCATGGGATCATGGGAGCATGAGTTTGTTTCCCATGCTCTTATGCTATCATGCTCCCGACCACCCATAGTACATTGCTGAAATGCTTATCCGAGCGATGTCACAACCCCGCATAACAGCGCGTTATAGGTCAGGCTTGCGACGGATAATCGTGCTTGACACGCTCGGAATCGGCCGCTAGTCTGCTCGCGTTGCTCCCCTACCGGGGAAGCAATTTTCTGGGCCTAATTGCGATCCCCCTGTGACAAACGTGGCGCGACGGTGCTACAGACAGCGCCGTTGTCGAACGTTCGTCCGGGTGGTCGTTCGTTGTGTCGTACCATAACAATCCTTCCGCCGGAGGACCGCATGCAATTGTCAGTACGGGCTATGCGCCCGTGGGCTTTCCTGAGCGTCTTGCTGCTTGCGCTGGTCGCGACGCCGCTGGCCGCGCAAGAAGTCGGAAAGATCCAGGGCCGGGTAACTGACGCCGCGTCGGGTCAGCCCGTTGCCGGTGCGCAAGTGGTGATCGTCGGAACGCGAATCGGCAACATCACGAATGCCGACGGGTTCTACTTCATCAACAACGTGCCCGCAGGCCTCCAGGACCTTCAAGCGCAATACATCGGCTACCAGACCGTGACGGTCCGGCAGCAGCGCGTCCTGGCAGGACAAACGCTCACCCAAAATTTCACGCTCACGCAATCAGCAGTCGAAATTGCCGCGCTCGAGGTGGTTGGTGAAACCCGGCCGCTGGTTCCGCGCGACCAGGTTGCATCGAAAAACATCGTGACGGGTGAGGCGGTCGAAGAACTGCCGGTGGACAACGTCACGAACATCATTCGGCTACAGCCCGGTGTCGTGCAGACCGGCCGCAAAGGCGGCGTTTCCATCCGCGGCGGCCGCTCGGGTGAAGAAGCCGTGTTCGTGGACGGCGTGCTGGTGCGCAACTTCAACGAGGGCAGCTCGAACCTGACGATCGGCACCAACACCCTGTCGGAAGTCGACGTGCTGACCGGCGGCTTCAGCGCCGAGTTTGGTGAGGCCCAGTCGGGCATCATCAACTACGTGACGCGCTCCGGCGGCCGGTCATGGAACGGCACCCTCTCGCTTCAAACCGACGAGGTCATGCCGAAGGAATGGGGCACCGGCTTCAACCGTGGTGAGCTGTCGATTGGCGGGCCGGTGATGGGCAACCTCAGCTTCTTCGCCGCGGGCACCGCGACCGGCCAGAAGTCCAACAACAATGGCATTGAATGGCGTGATTTCCCGATCTTCGTCGCGGAAGGCATTGACACCGTCATCACACAGGATCTCGGCGGCGGCAACACGCGCGATGTGGCAGTCCCGAACTTCGTCCGCTTCGACGAGGGTGGCCGCAGCCCGTTCTCGAACGAAGACGAGTACACGCTGGACGGCAAGCTGGACTACAGCTATGGCAGCGGCTCGCGCCTGTTCATCACAGGCAAGACCTCGCGCAACCAGCACCGCGACAATTTCGGTGGCGGCAAGACCTGGCTCTTCAACTCGCATGGCTTTGGCGGCGGATTGGCCAAGAGCCGCACCGCAATCCTCGGGCTGACGCACAACTTCGTGCGCAGTGCTGAAAGCGCGCTCTCGCTCGACATGAAGATTGCGCGCCAGCACGACTACGGCATCAGCGGCAACCTGGATCAGCAGTGGGATCTCGATCACCGCAATCCGTCGTTCGGATTCACCTTTGACGACATGGAATTCCAGGTCGATGAAGAGAACTTCCCGGTTGACGACGCATTGGTCGAGCGCTTCCTGCGCAATGTGCCGGACGATCCTGCGTCGACGAGGGGCAGCCGCACGCCGTTCCCGCAGGCACGTACGGACCTGGCGGGCTCGGTCGAGTTCCGGATGAATCCTTTCGGTATTATCACCTCGTTCCCGACCCGTGGTGTCGGCGGCATCTTCGGCTACGCGGAGGAGAAGCAGTGGCAGTTCCGCGGCACGGTCGACTGGCAGGTCAACCGCCAGAACCGCCTCAAGTTCGGCGGCGACTATTTCGACATCGACCTGGCGCGCGCCAGGATCGGCTACACAAGCCTCTCGTTTGCGCAGCTGTGGGTCGAGAACCCGAAACGCCAGAGCCTGTTCGCGCAGAACCGCCTCGACCTCGGTGACGTGGTCGTGGAAGCCGGCCTGCGCTGGGACCGGTTCGATCCGAACTCGAATTTCCCGGTCACCCCGGGCTTCTTCGATCTGGACGATCCGACGTCGTTTGCGCCGGCTCCGGTGCGTACTGCGCTCTCGCCGCGTCTCGGCGTGTCGTTCCCGGTCACGGTGAACAGCACGTTCCGTCTCAGCTACGGGCATTTCACGCAGCTGCCCGACCTGAACGAGTACTATCGCGGCAAGAACACGGACTTCTTCCGTTTCCGCAACACGAACACGAACGACATTTTCACCCAGCCACTGGACATGGGTAAGACGGTGGCGTTCGAGTTCGGATTCCGGCAGCTGCTCGCGCCGGACTTCGTGCTGGATATCGCGGCGTACAACCGCGACAAGCTGAAGGACATCACGTCCCGCAAGCTGCAGTGGGAAGATCCCACGAACCCAGGCGCGAAGGTGTTCCTGAACACGTTCGTGAACGCGGACTTCGGCAACGTGCGCGGCATCGACCTTCGTCTGGACCGCCGTTTCGGCCAGATCTTCGATGCGATGCTCGGCTACAGCTACCAGGACGCGCGCAACACGGGCACGGACCCGTTCACGTACGTCAACGTGTTCGCTCGCCTGGAGAGCAACGCCAACGTGCTGCTGGGCCTGCCGCCGAACCCGGCTCAGGCAATCCGCCTGACGGAAGAAAACCGCAAGCACAACGTGACCGGTAACTTCTCGCTCAAGTTCCCGGGCAATCATGAGAACCGGCTGCTCGCAAACTTCGGCCTTTTCGGCACGCTCCGGCTGCTTTCGGGTCTGCCGTACTCGCCGCTGACGCTGGGCGCGGGCAACATCTTCATTGCCGGCCAGGCTGGCGGCTCCGGCCTCGGAGTAACCGGTGCCGAGCTGGCTGATGACGAAATCAGCACGGCGCGTCTGCCGTGGCAGACCTTCTTCGATCTGAAAGCGCAGAAAGGCCTCAGGGTGATGGGCTGGAGCGCGCAGGTTTTCCTGGATGCGCGTAACGTGCTCGACCTCAAGAATCAGACGGGTCTCTTCCAGACCACGGGTGACATAACGGACGAAGAAGTCTACCGCACCCGCATCGAGGCGCACCGCCAGACGCTGGGCGGCGGCAACGTCTCGGATCGTGTAGACCTGCGCACGCAGGCTGCCGCCGGCGCCGGCGTTCGCAACGTGGTCGATCTCTACCTGCTACAGCAGGCCGAAGCGCGCTTCGGAAACGGCGATCAGATCTTTACGCAGGAAGAACAGGAGAGCGCATTCCGCGCCGCCGAGATCTTCCTGAATGGTCCGCAGGACCTGTTCGGTCCGGGCCGCCGGGTACGTCTCGGTTTCGAGTTGACGTTCTAGGAATCGACGAACCGGCCCCGCCGCGCGACACGCGGCGGGGCTTACTCACTCACATGGAGAGACTCAATGGTTGCGACTCTCGGTAAGCCTGTCAGCCGCCGCGCCCGTGCCGTATGGGCGCTGGCACTCGCGCTGCTCTGGGTTATCGCCGTCGGGCCGTTCAGCGATGTGTCCGCGCAGACTTCGATGCAGAAGCGGCGGGCCATCCAGGCGAACAGCCCCTTTAACTTGCAGGCGGGTGCCAACACCCTGCTCCAGGCGAATCTGGTGCAGTGCGGCCTCAACAACTCCGGCGACGTCTGTACGGACGTATTCGACTCGCCGACCGGCGGCGGTGGTTTCTGGCCGTCGGGCACCACCAACCAATACATCTTCAACTCCGGTCTTCAGATCGCCGGCGTGAACAGCAATGCGGCAGGCCCGTGGTCGAACGACACGGTGGGCGCGTTCTTCTTCGATGCGCGCGGCACGCAGAAGCACGGCGTGAACCTGACCGATGTGTTCAACTCGCTGACGCCCGGCGACCTCGACAATTGGCCGGAAGGCGCGATCGTTTCCGACACGTCGATCTTCAATGCGGCGCTGATCGGATCGAAGGCAATTTCGGACCAGGACAGCTACGTCGAGTACTGGGACGGTGATCCGAACCGCCTCGCGAGCCGCACGCACCCGATGGGTATCAAGGTGCAGCAGCGCTCACTGGCGTTCAATGCGCCGGCGGGTGCCGAGCATACGCTGTTCTTCATCTACCGCTTCACGAACGTAACCAACGATCCGGCGTTCCAAGGTCCCAACGAAGCGCGCTTCGGCATTCAGCTTCCGGACGCGGGGTGGACGATCAACAACATTTACGCCGCCTTCGCGATGGACCCGGACGTCACGACGCACGCGGGTGACAACTTCTCGACCGCGATGCTGCCGCTGAACATGGCGATCGCGTATCACGCAACCTTCCTGACCGATGACTTCAACTTCGCGGCACGCGCCGATCTCTATGCGCCGCCCTTCTTCCAGGGCCCCGGCTTCGTGGGCGTGAAGTATCTGCGCAGTCCGGTGAATCCGGCGACCGGCCAGCAGGTCGGTCTGACCATGTTCTCGAATACGACGAACGGCCCGCCGTTCCCCGATCCGGTCGGCGTGAAGCAACTCTTCCGCTACCTGAAGGGCGACACACAGCCCGCGGCGGGCGACCCGATCTGCACGATTCCGAACTCGATCGAGGTCCGTCTGTGTGCGCTGGTGCAGTCTCAGGCCGACACGCGGTTCTTCGAGGCGAGCGGACCATTCAGTCTGCGAGCGGGTGAATCGGCAGTTATCGTAGTTGCTTACACGCACGGCCCGCCGGTGCGAGTTGCCGGCTTTACGCCGGGCACCGAAGTACGCCCCGGCATTCCGTCGCGGACGCCCGGCGTTGGCAGTGATACGCTGCGTCTGGTCGACCGCATTGCCGGTCTGGTCTCGGTGACGGGTGCAACGGTCACGGACGAAGGCGGCGCAGTGCGCGTCGACGAGACGCTCCTGACCGCGGGCACGAACTTCGTGCAGCGCTCGCTGGTCCACAACGCGCTGATCGCGCAGTCGATCTTCAACAACAAGTTCCTGCTGCCGCGTCCGCCGGAAACGCCGCCATTCTCGCTGGTTCCCGGTGACAACCAGGTGACTGTCGTTTGGGCGCCGTCTGCAACCGATGTCAACTGCGTGGAAGGCTTCGAAGGCCGCGGCGGCGATCCATTCGCCAATATTGCGCTGGATCCCAGCAGCCCGCTCTTCAACCCGAACTACCGGCGCTGCGATGTGGAAGGCTATCGCATCTACCGCGCGACCGGTCTGTCGGGCGGCTTCGAGCTGATCGCTACGTTCGACAAGATCGGAACCGTCATTACGGACGTCACCTGCGAGCTCGATCCCGAGTTCGTGCCCGAGGAAGGCGAAGAGTGCGAGCCGCAGCAGGTCGCGCTGGTCGGTGATGTCGTGCAGTTCCGTGAAGGCGGCCGTGTTCGCAACGCGGTGACCGGCTCGGTGCAGCTGCTGCAAGACGCCGCCGTGACGATCACGCTGGAGGATACGGGCGTGCCGTTCGCGTTCGTCGACCGCGGCCTACGTAACGGTATTACCTATCGCTACATCGTGACCGCGTTCGACGTGAACTCACTACGGTCCGGCGCCGCTACACTCGAATCGCCGCGCCAGCCGCAGTTCGTCACACCGCGCAAGGATCCGAGCAACCTGGTGTTCGCGAGCTTCGAGTCGAGTGTAACCACGGCTGCAGGCCAGCCGCTGCCGACGATCGCGCATCCGACGGTCGCCTCGGCTACAGGAATTTTCAGCGGACCAATGCCGCCGACCAACGGTTTGTCGGCGTCCTTCGCACCGGTGGTTGAGCGTTTGCTGCCGGCCTTCAGCCTGAAGGCAACGATCGACAGTATTGTCCCCCACACCGATTGGACGCACCCGTCGGGTGCGTGCCCGAAGGGATCCAACCCGTTCACTGGTTCGTGCTGGCGCACGTTCATGACGTTCGAGCGTGACGGAACCAAGAGCAATTCCGTTGCCGATGGATTTACGCCATACTTCGGTCACTTCGGCGATCCGATCCGCACCGTGTTCCCGATGGGATCCGGCGTGGTTCAGCCTGATCCTGCAACGGCAGCTCAATTCGGCTTGCCGGCAGCGTTCCCGGGCTTCCAGGCGAACGTGGTAGGTACGTTCCCACAGGCAATCATGTACAGCCAGATCGAGGGTCACTCGAACCGCCGATCAATGTCTGGTTTCCCGATATATCCCGGGTTCGCGTTCAGTAACGGCCGCTTTGTCCCGGCCGGATCACGCTGGTTCACGGGCACTAACGAGACGGTGGCAGACCCGGGCCGTCTGGTGCGCGTCGGCAGCATCGCAGGAGTCGACACGATCTGGGCTCCAATTCACCACACGCCGACCGTTGCCGGTGATGCGTCAGGTGAAGGCACCGGTCAACCGGCTACGCGCTATGCGGGATCGACCCAGATGCAGTGTTTCAGCTACCTGTTCTCGCAGGTTGGCCGTGCGGCAGACGTGCGCTTCACGTGGGGCGCCAACGGAGCCGTAGCGGCGACCGACGTTTCCCATAACACGCCGGTCATCTTCAAGCCGACGGCGCAGGCGAGCTTTGGCTTCCTCAACACGGATGCCAACGGCAACGGCGTTATCGATTGGGGCGACTTCGATCACATCAGCAACGTCGGCCCGGCGATCGCAGGCTTCGCCGGCTTCTGCGGTCATACTGACAATCCGGCTACACGTGTGAGCCTGGAGAACACCGCAAAGTTGAACCCGGTCAGCACGTCGGGTAGCACCAAAGCCACGGCCAAGACTGCTACCGGCCAGGGCTTCGGTCTCTACGTCAACGGCGAGCGCTACATCTTCCAGGTGAGCGCACTGCCGGCCAGCGGCCAGGCGTGGACGCTGAGGACCTACAGCGGCCTGCTGCGTTGCTCCTCAGCCGCTTTCACGGAAGATCCGGGCGGCTGCACGTACTGGGCCAACTTCGCGCCAGACGCGATCCCGGAAGTTCGGCAGCCGATGGTGACGGGCGTGGCGTTCAATGCTACGTCCAGCGCCGCGACGGGACCGGTTGGTGACGTGGACATCACGCAGGTCCACACAGTGCCGGATCCGTACTACGTGCGCAGCGCGTTCGAGCTCGGACCGTCGAACAAGGTGCTGCGTTTCGTGAACCTGCCGCCGCAGGCGATCATCCGGATCTACACGCTGAACGGCACGCTGGTGCGCGTTCTCGAGCACAACGATCCGCTGGGTGGCGCGGAAACGTCATGGGATCTGCGCAACCGCAACAATCAATTCGTCGCATCGGGCGTTTACTTCTACGTTGTCGAAGCGGCGAACGGTAAGAAGCATACTGGCAAGATGACCATCGTGCAGTTCGCACGGTAAACGGAGAGGGTGCCTGCGCGATTGCGCAGGCACCCAGCCATTAAACGAGAGGGCAGATAATGAATCGGAAACTTGCGGCAGCAATCGCGCTGGCTTTCCTGCCCGGAGTGGCTTTAGCCCAACAGGCTACGCCTCCGACCGCGCGTGCAGAGGAAGACAATACCCGCTTCGGCGGAACAGCGGCAGTATTCCTGACGTTGCCGTCGGATGCGAGAGGCGCCGCGCTGGGCGGCGCGTACGCAGCTCTGAGCAATGATATTTCGGCGGTGTTCTACAATCCGGCGGGCCTCGCACTGATGGGCAGCAATCAGGCGATGTTCAGCTATACCAGCTACATCGCGGACACGCGGCACATTGCGGGCGCGATCGGCTGGTCGTTGCGTGGCGGTGAGTGGGGCCTTGCACTGAGCGTCTCGAACTTCGGGTTCAGCGATCAGCCGGTCTTCACGGAAGATGCGCAGGACGGCAATGGCGAGACCTACAGCGTTTCGAGCACCGCGGTCGGCTTGACGACCTCGCTCCAGTTCTCCGATCGCTTCTCGGCCGGTATCACCGGCCGACTGGTGACCGATCAGCTGGCACGTGCGACTGCGACCGGCTTCACTGTCGACTTCGGGACCAGTTACCACGCTGAAGTCGCCGGTCGTCCGCTGCGGGCTTCATTCACGATCCTGAATTACGGCACGTCATTCCAGCATTCGGGCCCGGTCCTGAATACGCAGATCGAGCCGATCGACGAGTCGATGAACGTTGAAGACACGCCTGGACAGTTCCGCACCAGCGCATTCGAGCCGCCCACGCAGTTCCGCGTCGGTGTCGCGTACGATATTCTCGCGCGGTCGAGCAACCGGCTGTCACTGCTGTCGGAGTTCTATCAGCCGAACGATGCAGATGCGGGCGCGGGCGTCGGCGCGGAATGGGCCGCGAACCTGAGTTCCGGCTTGTCGGCTGCGTTGCGCGGCAGCTTCAACTTCGCGGGCGACAACCGCGACAGTGATGTTTCCGCCGGCTTCTCGCAGTCCGCGTTCGCGTCGGACAACGACGATGAAGGTATGGACGGCCTCGCTCTCGGTGCCGGTCTCGGCTGGCGGAGCAGCAGTTTCAATGTCGGCGTCGACTATGCGTATCGTAATCTCGGCTTGCTGCCGAGCGTGAACCAGTTCTCGATCAAGCTCGGCTGGTAATATTTGTTGAAGTTTCGCAGTAGCCGGATGGCGATCCCGCTCCTGGTGAGCGGGATCGCATTCGGTGGCTCGCTGGAAAGAGCACAAGCTCAACAGGCAGAAGTCCAGGTACGGGTCGCGCGTTTTTGGCGCGGCGACGGGCAGACGCTCCTCGAGGGCGTGATCGGAATGCCGGTAGCAGCCAGTACCCGCACAGTGGATTTGACCGTGCGGGACAGCACGGGCACCGTGCTGCATACCGAGACGTTCACGGACAGTGCTGGCGCGCAGGCCGCTGCACTCGCGGCAGTAAATGCGCAAACCACTGCGATGCTCGAATTGGTGGTCGGCGCTGGACTTTACGACATTTCAGTACGAAGCTCGGAAGCGGGCCGTTTGGATTCGGCGAACGTATCGGTGCGCGGCTTTGGCAGCGCGCCGCTGATTTCGGATGTAGTGGTAAGTGCGAGCATGCGGGTTCTCGCGCCCAATGAAAAACCAGCCGCGGTCGAAATGCAGCGAGGCCGGTATGCAATCGAGCGCGGCACACGCGTAACCGTAGTGCCGACCGAGCCGAGGCTGTGGTATTACCTCGAGCTGTATCGCCACGGCGCTGATTCGATTGCACAGCTGGAATTGCGCGTGCTGCCGGCAGGTAGAGACACAGCACTCGTGCGGGTAACACGAAGCGTTGCGGTCGGCGCGCGCGGAACCGTGGACGCCGCCGCAATGGTGGTTCAAGGACTTCCTCCGGGCGATTACAAGCTGAACGTGATTGCGCGCAGTGGAAGCCGGCAGGAAGAACGTGAGTCGTCATTCACCATGGCTTCGTTCGAGACTGCGGCGCCGGTCGCAGCGGTCGCTCCGGGCGCATCCGCTTCCGAGGCGGCACTGCACGAGCGTTACTTCGCGCTTTCCGTGCGCAGCGACGCGGAGATCGGGGAAATGTTAGAAGCCCTGACGATCAGTGCACCTGGCGAGCGCGTAGGCGAAGAAACGAAAAGCTTGTCGACCGATGCGCGGCGTCGGTTTCTAGCGCGTTACTGGTCGCGCGTGCCTGATAGCGCGCCCGCAACACCGCAGCATGAGGTGCTCGACGAGTATGCGAGGCGGCTGAGCCATATTGGGCGTAACTATGGCGAGGGAGTGCGGGGCCGGCCTGGCGTGAAGACGGATCGCGGTCGAATCTATTTGAAGTTCGGCCCGCCCGATGAGCGGCAGACGATTCAGGTTCCGAATACGGCCGGCGCGGTAGAAATCTGGAAATACACCGGCCGTCGCGCGCTGAAGTATGCGTTTTTGGACGAAACCGGTTTTCAGCATTACAACCTGGTTTATACAACCGATCCGCAGGAGAACACAATGCACGATTGGACCACCC
>JBQTID010000026.1:0-6958 GCA_052389275.1 Gemmatimonadota bacterium
CAAACGGTTCGCCCCTGGCGGCCTGGTCGACGAGCTTCGACAGCTGCGTTTTGGCTTCATGGATGTTTACAATGACCATAGTAAACTAGATCTAGTTAGCTAAGTCTAACTCATGGCTGCGGCTACGTCAAGGTGGGTTGAAGATCGCACACATGGACGCCGAGGTTATCTATGTTATTGGTTGCCATAGATATGGCATGGTTGCGACGGTCGTCGTCGTACCGCCTGCCACCGGCTGCGGCGCGAATGCGAACGTGACGCCGGCCGGCGGAATGTCGACGCTCACGGTTACGGCGTCGCCCATTGCGGCATTACGCGCGACGATGACGTCGAAGACTTCACGCCCGCCCTGCGGCAGATTCGGCACTGTGTTCGCGCGAACCGTGAAGTCGGGACAGAGCGCGAGCGTAACAAGCAGCGGATCGCTGATCCTTTGCGTGCCGGTGTAATTCGAGTTGTTGCTCACGCCGCGAATCTCGAGCGTCATCGGCCGCACCGCCGCGATGGCGGTGGGCAGCATGATGAGCAGACGTTCGTCGTCGTACATATCATTTACTTCGCCCGCACTCACGAGCGACACCTTGTCGAGATAGTAGAAGCCGGTGCCATCCTCGGTCCACCAGCGCTCCTGATCGTGGCTGGTCGGCTGGCGCATCAGCACACCATTCGCGTGCAGCTGTATGTCGGTCAGCGAGCGCTTCATGATGTTGACGACGACGCGCCGGTCCGCGGGAATCGCGATGCCATTTGCACAGCTGCCTGCCGGCTGAAGCCCGATGACCTCGAATGCCTCGCCATCCGCGCTGACACTGCTCGCCATCTGCACCGGAGCGATGGCGGGCCAGTTGACGTTGACCGGTGCGTACAGGGTCGGCGTTTCGGCGGGGGGCAGATTCTGGCCGACCTGGCCGAGGAAGCCGCATTGGGTGTTGGCGGCGGACAGCAGGATCAAAAGGCTGATGCGAGTGGCGGACATATTTCCCTCCTTCGGGGATAGGCCGCGTTCAAAATTGAGGCTGCGGTCGGAACCGGGATGGGCAGTCACTGCCTATTTTTGCGGAGACAGCGTCGTCCGGACAGCCCCCAATTGCTCAGGTTCTGTTCAGGATTGGTTATGAAACGGTTTGCATCGAGATCGGATAACGCCGGCTGACCGGACGTTGAGACCTGTACAAGTGGAATGGCTCCTACTGGGCGAGAGTGGCGTCGTCAATCAGCTCGACATCAGTGGAGAACATCTCGTATAGCGGCACGGCGGGCTATTACCTGTGGGAAGTCGAGTCGTATTCGGGAAGTGGCTCTTATGAGTTCTGGCTGAAGAGGCCATAGATCGGGCGAGCGGGCGATCAGCCGCTCGCCTGCTCCGCTCGCCGGCGGGTTAAGTGCGGCGTGTCAGAGGGAACAGCTATTCGTCACGCTTGCGAAACGGAATGTATCTCAGCAGCTCCCGGGTAATTGCCTCGCGAGGACGCTTGATCTCGAGATGCAACTCGTCTCCGCTCGCTAACCGCAACACAAGCGCGGTGGCTTTCTTATTCTTGTGAATAGCTTCCGCTCCTACGATTTGCTGGCCGATGACGGCCTCGATTTCGGCGAGCGTGGACAGCCCGCGTGTTGCGAGGGCCTCCGCGAGCTTAAAACGTAGAACGCCGTTGGCGGGCTCGGACAGGGAGGCAATCTTGTCGTACCGCAGAATCAGACGCCGGTCGAGCGTGGAGATTCGTGACAGATCGACGAACACCGGTTCGTCATCAAAGAATTGGGACGCCGGCACTGGAAAGTACCCAATGCGATCACCTTGACGGATGCCCGCGTGCTGTGACGTCTCGATTGCGCTGTAAGGAAGGATCGGTGAAGCAAGGATGTACGGATCGAGCGTTTCGTTTTCCGACGCCGCTTCCTGCGCTTGCTCTTCCGTTAGGCCGTCGCGCAACAGCTTCTCAACCTCACGATTAAACTCTTTGTCGATCTCGCAATCGTGACTGAGAATCATCGCGGGGCTCCATAGCGCTTCGCCAACCGCCATTGGTGCACTGCCTTCGCCGTAGTCATCCCAAAGCGGCACTGTCACCGATTGACCAAGTTCAGGTGGCGCTGGAATCGCGAATAGCGGAGGACGGGATTGCTCCGACCAAATGGCAACGGTCGGAGCGAGGACAATGTCACCTTGTGACAGATGTGGCTTCGGCTCGGGCTGGAAGAATTCTGCCGCGTCCGGCAGCCCCATTTATCGCGAGCGACGGAATCGCGGAGTACGGCTCAAACTACTGCCGAGACGGGCCATCTCATCCCATGACAACCCCGATTGCTCGGGCGCGTTGGTGCGGCGGCGCAGCGCCTTTCCTGCTTGAATCGCGCCCGAACGCAACGCCTCCTGCAAGCGCTTGAACGGCCCGGCAACTGGCGTCGGTTCGGTTTCATGACTGACAGCTTTGCTGTTTGCCATCGAATTCCTCCACTGGGCGTGCACCCTTGGCGCAAAGAGGCACATGACGTGCCAAACGCGGCAGAACCTGACGGTCTGCCGCTGCTTTTGCCGCTACAATGAGTTCAACGTTTAGACATAAAGGCAAGAGTGGATCGGTGCTGCCGTGCCAAACCGGCAGTCGCGTCCGATCCATCGTCACCACATTAATGTGGGCGCGATGGCTTTGACAAGCACATTGTTCGCCCCATCCTCAGCATTCAATACGGGTTGCGCTCGGTTTTCGTTCCAATCTCATGAACCTTGGCTCAGCCACGTATGACGGCCGCGCGCTGCTGAAGATCTCCAAGCACACTCTCGATCTGCTCCAATGCCGACCGCAGGTCATCAGCAATCTCCTCAGCCAGGATGTCCGGGTCCGGCAGATTGGCTGAATCCTCGAGGGATTCGTCCTTAAGCCAGAAAATGTCCAAGCTGCACTTGTCGCGCGCGATAAGCTCATCGTAGCCAAACACGCGCCAGCGGCCCTCAGGATTCTTCTGCTCGTCCCAGGTCGGCGTGCGCTGGTTGCGATTCGCTGGGTTGTAGCACGCGACAAATTCGTCCAGGTCCGCGCGCGTCATGCGACGCTGCTTGAGCGTGAACTCCTTGTTCGTGCGCAGATCATAAATCCAGAGCTGCTTCGTCCACGCCTCCTTTGCGCCCGGCTTACGGTCGAAGAACAGGACGTTCGCCTTTACGCCTTGCGCATAGAAGATACCCGTCGGCAGCCGCAGCAGTGTGTGAACCTCGCACTCCTGAAGCAGCTTGCGCCGCACCTTCTCACCCGCACCACCCTCGAACAGCACGTTGTCCGGCACGACCACCGCCGCGCGGCCGTGAATCTTCAGCATCGACTTCACGTGCTGCACGAAGTTGAGCTGCTTGTTGCTCGTCGTAGTCCAGAAGTCCGGGCGATTGTACGTGATCGACTCCTTGTCGGTCTCACCCTCTTCGTTGACGACGGTGATGCTCGATTTCTTGCCGAACGGCGGATTGGTCAGGACGACGTCGACCGTCTCCGATGGCTCGTTGCGCAACGCATCCTCGCCCCCCGCAATCGGCGGCTTGTGCGTGTCGTCGTCCGGACCAATACCGTTGAGGTAGAGGTTCATCGCGCACAAACGCGCGACACTATCGACCAGCTCGACGCCGCGCAGCGCGTCGTAGCGCAGGTGGCGCTTCTGTTGCTTGTCGAGCGGGTATTTGGTGGCGACGTAGTGATGCGCCGCCAGCAGGAAGCCGCCCGTGCCGCACGCGGGGTCCGCGATCACTTCACCGGGTCGCGGCTGCACGCAATCGACGATGGCCTCGCGAACATATCGCACGTCGTGCCCACGCTCCTCGAAGACTTTGGCAACGGACGCATGAACGTTTTCATCGATGAGGAGCAACATCGCAGGTTCGCGCCGCTAACCCTGGTCACGCGGCGGAGTGTTTTCTGGCTTCGTATTCGACCGCCGCATGGATGTCGGCAGGCATGAGACGCGGATACTCCTGAAGAATCTGCTCCGCCGAGTAACCGGCTTCGTGGAAGTTCCAGATCGCCGATGTGGGAATTCGAGTGCCGGCAATCACGTTGGCGTTATGGACCACGTACCGGTTTCGGTAGAGCTTCCCGATCTGTTCAGGGCTACGCTCGCGCAGCTTGTTCGCAGCCTTGCGCATTTCATTCGCGATCGGTTCGAGTGAAATCGCCAGCACCTCCTGGCCCGCACCCTTTGGCTCGACCGGCACACCCGCGTCAGGATCAATGAACAGCACTTTCTTTCCCTGAAGCGCGAACTTGATGCTGGACCACGGTGTGACGTGCCGCTCCTTGAGCCAACTCCCGACCCGTCGCAGCTCCTGCAACGGTACACCGTGCTCGTTTCGGAGAACCGCAATGCTTCTCAGTCCCACCACATCGCTGAAGGAATAGATACGGCCAAAGGCCCGGCGCCTGAACCCGTCGACGAGCGTCGGCGAGAAGAACTCGGTAGCGTCCCAGTAGCGGAGCTGGCGCGCCGTAAGACCCGTGATCCGGCACACTTGTTCAGCTGTGAATGCGACGAGTTCCGACATGCAGCACCAGATGAAAGAAGGTTGGGCACCATTATGGAAGGTTGGCAAGCTGCATGCAAGCAGGTTGGCGCGAATACGCACTCAGGCAGCGAGTGCATCGTTCAGTTCCGCGACAATCTCTTTCAATTGTGTGCCAAACACCTTTGAGGCCTTCGCCAGCCCGCCTTCATTCGCGAACGGTACCAGATCAAAGTCGTCAATGCCGATCTCGAGGCTCGTTGCCACGTGATCGCGCATCATGTCTAGCCACCGCCGTTGCTCATCCGTGAACGATGCGCCACGATTCTCCTGTTGCGCTATCCACTCGTTGAACCGCTGGTGCACGCGTTCAGCGTGCGGCACCAGTTCCTCATCGCGATCGAGCGCAAACCGCACCAGGGTGCTGCACGAAGTTGAGCTGCTTGTTGCTCGTGGTAGTCCAGAAGTCCGGGCGATTGTACGTAATCGATTCCTTGTCGGTCTCACCTCTTCGTTGACGACCGTGATGCTCAGCGGCACATCGATGGCCTCGCCGCACGTAGCCGGCGTTGCTGCATTGTATCTGCAAACGAACACGAGCGCGTCCGCGGCGACCGTGAACAGCGCGATCATCAACGCCGCGACGACCGGTGTAGTTACGTCGGCGGGCAGCGGCTCACCGAGTCGTCTGCTCTACTCGCTGTTCGGCAGCTCCTTGCCGCCGCCGTCAGGCACGTGCACCGAAGGCACGAAATACACGGGCACGCTGAGTGGCTCGGGCGACTACGATTATCACCCGAACGGCACGTACTACTACAGCAGTGTCTCGGGCACGCACAAAGGTTGTCTGAACGGGCCGAGCGGCACCGATTTCGATTTGTACCTGTACAAGTGGAATGGCTCCTACTGGGCGAGGGTGGCGTCGTCAATCAGCTCGACATCAGTGGAGAACATCTCGTACAGCGGCACGGCGGGTTACTACCTGTGGGAAGTCGAGTCGTATTCGGGAAGTGGCTCGTATGAGTTCTGGCTGAAGAGGCCATAGGACGAGCGAGCGGGCAGGCGAGCGGGCGAGCAGTTGCTCGCCCGCTCCGCTCGTGTCACCGCCGACGCTGAAGCATTCGCCGCGACAGAATGGTCGCGGAGTTAGCCTCTGCAGGTGCGGAACTTAACGAATTTTAAGGGACGCCTTCGCAGCGATTTCCTGCGCCAAGACTTTCACGCGATCCTTGTCAGCTGGCCAGTCTGTGATGGCCGCGTGCCGCGGAGGAGTATCGTCTCGCTCTAAACGCAGGCCGGAATTACTAATTACCAAGGCCATAAGTTCGGCACGGGCCAACGCCTGACTACCCCGATGAGCTTCGAGGTGGTCAACAGCAAGCTTCCATATGCCGCTGTCGTGCAATCCGGAGATCACAAATACAGAGGTAGTGCCATCCTTATGGGAAGGCATGAAGGCGCGTGGTTTTACTCGGCTAGTCGACGCTGTGAAGTGCCCGCTGTCGAACAGGAAGCGAGCGATCTGATCATCAGCTTTAGTTTGAAACGCGGTCGAGCGCGATGCGAATCGTGTCCGGAAGCCGGTCCACCATCGTTTCCACGCCGTGAGCTTTACTAGGTCCAAAGAGCCCCGCGTATGTTAGAGTTCCATCTCTACTGACGCTAACTGAAAAGACTTTACGTGGTCCGAAATCCCATTCGAATGCAACCTCACCATCGGGCTCTGCATATATGTCTGGCTCAGGAAAGCGAGAAGGCAATAAACCCAGGAAGTGCTTGGCGTAGGTAAGCGTCGCAGGAACAACAGCGGCGCTTCCCTCTCGATCCCAGTTCGGTCGCAATGCGCGCATATACACAGCGTTGAGAAGTTCGAGTGCTTCCCCTTTGGAGCTGGATGTTGCGAAGGGATCCGGAAAATGCACGAGATCCTGGAGCCTGTCGGCGATGCGCCTTGCATCATCGCTTACGGTGCGCTCGTAACACGTCATATCTAACGCGGTGCGAACCGGCAGAGCTGCGACGGTCATTTAAATAGCTCCAGTGCTTTCTCTGTGAGGCTGCCGAAGAATAGCCTGTTCTTATACTCGTGCAACGTAGAAAAAGTGGCATTTACGTCGGAGTCCTGGTCTTGAACTCTCGAATCATAAGCGTCGATATCGATAATCACGGTCGAAAGACCCGTGCCAACGTCCTGCTCGAGTGACTGCCGTATGGCCGCTTCGACTCCCCACTCCGGATGGGTCACTACTACCTGCGTCAGAAAACCGCTCACGTACGGGGGAACGCCAGCAGGCAGCTGAGGGCCTGATCTGAGGTACTCGTCGAAGTCAATCAAATCGGCAGGAAGCGTAATGTGATTGAGGTAACGAACGCCGAAGCGAACCAGGGATTCCGGCTTGGCGAAACTTTTGTAATTCTCCCAGGACCGGAGAAAGATTGGGAACAGATTGTCCCAACTGGTATATGGCTTCA
>JBQTID010000027.1:0-26910 GCA_052389275.1 Gemmatimonadota bacterium
GTTGGTGCCTCGATTCCGGCCAGTCGAGAATATCGGCGCGAAAAAGGCTACGTTCGAACTCGAAGGCCTCCAGCGCGACATCGACCAGAATCGAATCTCCGTTGCGCGCATGCAGCCTGAGCAGCGCATGCGCAACACCACTGCCGCCGTGCGCAAACCCTGCTGACAAGACTGGCCGAATTGTAGACCACGCCCGCAATCCGGTTTCAGGATCCGGCACACGACAGTGCAGCAAGTGCTCGGCACAATGCTCTGCTTGGGCCATGACGCTCGCCGCGCCGGTGGCGTTGTAGAGCGCCAAAAGACCGAGAAGGGCGCCAGCCGCCCCAAGCACAACGTCATGCGCCTGATCCTGATCGATGTGCTGCGATGTAATGGCCTCGGTTCCACGTTCAGCATCGCGCAACAGTTGAGGCTGCTCCAGGAAATCCGCCATCAAGACGAGGGCGTATACGACGGAACCGAGTCCTCCGACACCGATACCGATCTCATCAGCAAGCACGCCCCGATACGCGCTGTCGCGAAGCCGGTCCCGAAGCGGCTGCGCTGCAGCCAGCGCAGTATCACAATACCGCGGATTGCGCGTACTCGCGTACAGTGCAGCCAGGAAGACTGCTTCCCCGATGCGCCCGCTATACATTCCGGTGTCAGCCGGGTAACTTGTTGCATCAGAGCGTGCTGTCTTCCAGTTCAGAGTTCCATCCGGATTGTGGTTGGCGTCACTTAAGAGCTCATCGCCAAGCGCTACCGCTCTCTCAATCAGGGTTCTTGTGCCGAGGGCATACATATCCGCCATGTCCTCCACGGCTATCTTCGGTTATCTGAATTAGACGAGTCACAGTTTGGAGCAGGTATGGATGCAAAAACGTACGCGTGGCGATGCGCGCAGAGTTTTACGAAGCGTGGTTCCGCAAATCAGAGCGCGCTGCGTTCTGGCTGTCGCGCGACAGTCAAAAAGCAGCGCGCAAAAGTGAACGTGCGCGTAGAATTAGCAGCTCGAACCGGGCGAATTGTTGCTTCCGCAGATGGTGTAATAGAAAGGATCCAGGCTACAACTCGCCGCAACAACTCGATTGCCAGACAGATTTGCGCAGTCCGCCGCGTTGAAGAATTCGTCATTGCGGTGGCCTTCCGGGCCGTTCAGCGGTGTAGTCTCGAACGACTTGACACGAAGCTCCTGCAGGTTGAGGCTAATCATTGTAGCGCTCATGGCTTCACCCCGCGTTGTGAGAAAGGTGTTTCCTGGCAGCGTAGCCTAAATTACCGTGACGTGCTTATCCTGTCAACGCCATCTTTCCATTGGTGGTCGGCAGAACGAGAAACGGCTGTTTTCCGGAGACACTCATGGGTACAGAGACATTCCTTCAAGCTGCCGTTCAGATCGGAGCGGCACTGGTCGCCGAAAATGGTCGTGAGGGCGCTGCGAGCTTCGCGCCGGAAAGTCCGCTGGACACGTCGACGGACTTGTATAGAGGTGCTGCGGGCGTCGCACTTTTCCTGATAGAGTTGGACCGGGCCGAGCCTCACGCAGACTTCCGTAGAGTGGCCGAAACAGTCCTGGCGCATGCACTCACCGCCACATGCCAGCCACGACGGCTCGGTTTTTACGACGGCATACTCGGTATAGCGTATGTAGCGGCGCGAGCCGGCCAATTATGGCAACGACCGGATCTACTCAAGCGCGCCGAAGCGATTGTTCATCAGATCGAGCGCGAAGAATGCGAGATGGTGAAATTTGACGCGCTGTCGGGTGCTGCGGGAATGATTCCGGCGCTTATCGAATTAGGTGACGGCCTCGACCCCGACCTGTGTTATGGCATTGCTGAACGGCTCGGAGAGCGGCTGCTGGGCACGGCGATTCAGGAACCGTGGGGTTGGTGCTGGCAATCACCAGCGTTCCCGTGCGTCAAAGCGCTGACGGGTTTCGGTCAAGGTGCGGCTGGGGTTGGTCGTGCTTGTCTCGAGCTGCATCGAGCGATCCAGGACGACCGCTACCTCTATGCCGCAGAACAAACATTTCTCTACGAGCAGCGCTTTTTCAGCGCCGCACATGAGAACTGGCTGGATCTGCGTCTCGATGACGCTACCGTTCTGCATCAAAGCACTTCAGCTGCTCGAGAACAGCGATCAACCGCAGACAAACAGTCGCCATATCTGGGTAGTTTCGCGGTAGGCTGGTGCCATGGTGCAGTGGGAATTGGACTCGCGCGCGTGCGGGCATACGATCTTCTCCGTCAACCCGTCTATCGCTCAGAGGCTCAGGCAGCCGTCAGCGCGACGTTGAAGGCTCTGACGACCACCGACAACGTAGCACTGTGTCACGGTCTCAGCGGATATGGGGAGCTCTTACTTTACGGCGCTCAGGTATTCGAAACCGCGAGCTGGAGAGCTCAGGCCGAGCAAATCGGCACGTATCTTATCGCCGGTTTGTCCCGCCGCCCCGTGCCAAGCGCTGGTGTAGCGTATCCGGCCGCATCCGGATTAATGTCAGGAAGTGCGGGCGTCGGCTATTTTCTTCTCCGCCTGCACGACGCTCGGACCCCCTCGGTACTACTTCCTGGCCTCGTGCCAGTGGCAGCGAGTGAAACCGCGCCAAGAGCCTCGGCCGAAAGAGGCCCGGCATACATGGAGCTGTGTCGCATTCATGTCGATCGTTTCTGGCGTCAAAGCCTGCAGGTCCTGGACAAGCTCCACAGCGCCAGCGGTGGAACTCCAGCTGCGCTCACGCAGCAAATTGACGACGCGGTTTTCGACAGCAGTTGCGAAACTTCAGCGCCTGTCAGCGTGTATCGCGCGATCTGCCGCGCGGCGGAACTTGGCGCCACCGAATCCATGGATCCGGCGATCGACTCCCTGGCGCTAGAACGTGCTCGGTTCGAGTTGTCACTCGAAGTCGTTGATCACTCCTCTGCGAAGGCGTACAGTAGCCAGCCGGTTACGGTGGAGATGCTCGACTGGGGCCCGCACACCACCGTCTACCTGGCACCCCATGCGAGACTGATCCGCACTCGCCGTAAGACAAGAGACGTTACCAAAACCGGCGTCCCATCCGGAGAGCCGGCCGGGTATGTGCTCGTTAGGAAGCAGGAAGGTATCGCCACAATTTTGGTCGACTCGCTCAGCACTTCCCTACTCGCACACAGTGCGGCCGAGCCGATTTCACTGGCCAGGCTGAGCGCGGCCGTCGCATCGACATTGGGAGGAGCATTAGACACTGTTTCTGCGCGCGTGATCACTGTGGCGAAAGAGCTGTACTCTCTTCAAGCTCTGGACGTCCTGGGGTCTTCATTCAGCGACCATATAGGAAGTATTTTGGCGGCTGCGTTGCAGCAGCGGGTTCCGACTGAATCGCTATTTCAGCACGCGGGCGGGCTGGTGGGAAGAGCAGTTCGGTCAACTACAAAGCGATTGAGCGGCGAAGGTGGCGAGTATATGTCGGATCGCACGCTCCGCGCCTACATGCTCGACCTTTCTGCTTACGAGCTCGCGACAGCGCTCAATGCCGCGTGCCTCGGTCCGATATTTCGAAGAGACATGATAGATTATTGGGAAACGGATTCAGAGCGCGACCGGCGCCGGATTCTGCTAGACCTGACTAGCAGGTTGACGCGGATCTTCAGGTATCCGGCTGTGACACGCGCTACATATCTTTCCGAGCCTGAGATCGGTGCACCGCCAGACGCCGAAGTTATCGATGGGTAGCTACATGGAAAGTACGGCGGGCGCTACGTTTCTACAGCATTTTGTTTGCCGCGTGGCGAGTCTGTCGACGCATCACATCGAGCGGCTACGTGGCGAGCGCTGTGAGCAGCTCATGGATCGTTTGTACGCTCTGGATTCAGCTGTGGAGGCTGAGCGCAGTGCCGTATCCGACCTCCTGCATTCCGCGGTTCGGCTGGTCGAGCCGAAGAAGCGATCCGCCATACTGGATCTGCGTCGGGACCTGTACAACCGCCGAAGCCCATTTGCGACTACGCTTGCCACCGCGCTGACGTTACTGCCGGCACATGCCGCCGATCGAATCGTTGCGTATTGCGCGCTGCTAGTGCAAGAGGGCGCTATCCTCGAACAGCTGAGTACGACCTACCAAGCAGATCGCGCGACGACCTATCAGCGCTTTCGTGAGGCGTGGAGACACGAAGATTTCCGGAAAGGTCTTCTGCTGTCGAGCCGTTCGCTCTTTCAGGCCCTTTCGCAGCACGCAGATAATGAAGCACAAGTCAAGTTCGGGAAGCTGGAGCGCGGGTTGCTGCGATACCTTGCGCGATGCACAATGAAAGCCTCGCCGTTCAGCAGCTTTTGCGCGATTCTGCCTGGGGAAATACATAACGGTTCGCCGACTGCCCCTTGCACCGCTAATTTCCGGATTATCGGACCTACAGACCGCAGGAGCCTCATTCGGCTGAACAAGGAGATGCTCGGGCCGCTGCTTGATCATCTCCTGACGCGACCGTCGGTAAGACAGGCGCTGCCGCTCGGGCTAAACCCGACTCTCACGAACGACGAACAATCTCTGGTTTTTCTCACACGGCTAAGACGGCAGGATGTCTTTCATAGGCTCGACCCCGCCCCTGTGCTGGAATTGATCCGCGACGCCGTCTCGTCGCAGCGGGGCATCACGACACCCAGGCTGGCGCGCCTGTTAATCAAGCGAGTGGGGCCACACGCTTCGGAACAATCGGCGATCGCCTACATCGATCGCCTGATCGAACTCGGCTTTCTTCAATTCCGTTGGGGCCTTCGTGATCACGATACGGAATGGGATCGACCTCTGTGTGAGTTCCTCGAAGGCACTGATGACAAGCACGCGCGTCTCGTCGCCCACATGCTGCGCCGACTGCGTTCGCTAGCAGAGGAATATGCCGATGGTCCTGCGAATCACCGATTCATGATACTCCAGCAGATCGATTCGGTAATCGCGAACGCGTTGGCCACGTTGGCGTGCGCTTGGCCACCACGTCTGCTACCATTCATGGAAGACATGACCGCTCCGGCGCGGGTGATTCTTTCTCACGAAGCGGCTGCGTCAGACGTATTGCGGGATCTTTCGTCCTACATAGCACTGACTCGCAGGCTTGCTTGGCCGCGCGCAGAACAGGCGAGTATGCGGTATTTCGTCGAGAACTACTACGGGCCTCACGCATCTGCGGTCCCGTTTCTTCGTTTTTACGAGGACTTTTACCGCGAGCACTTCAAGGACCACCTACAGAAAACGAAGCGCGGGAATGGACGATACGACCCCAGCTACAATGTGTCCAACCCGTTCAGACTCGCGATCGTGGACAGGATCGCAAAAGCGCGCATGCGAATCAGCGAGTTGGTCCACGAACGGTGGGCAAAGAATCCTGACGCGGAGGAGATTTCGGTCGACCGCGAGGATCTGAATGTCGCGCTGGAAGGCGTGACTGAAATCGCCAATGAAGCTGACTCTATTGCAGTGTTCGCTGACTTTATCCCGCCTCGAGGCGAGCGCACGGCCAGGCTCGTCCTCAACAAGGCGACCTATTCGCACGGCTACGGAAAATGGTTCTCGCGATTTATCTATCTCTTCCCGAGCTACGTTCAAAGCGGGTTCATGCCTGAGAGAAACACCACCTCGAAACAGCGGATAGCCGAGATTGCGGGGGATGAGAACTATAACGCGAACCTTCACCCACTGATTCTTGATTGTGTGATCAATGACCCTACACGTGAGGCCGCGCCCTGTCCGACGCCGTTCGCGATTTGCGATATTTCGGTGCAACGAGACGAGACGAATCCGGACGCGCTGTGCTTGCGACATGCGCAGTCAGGAGAGTGCATCTTACCGATTGACCTGGGGTTCCTCGATATCTCGCTTCGACCCGGCCTCTTTCAGTTGCTCGCGTGTTTTCAGCCACCATCCGGCTACCGCGTGCGCGTACCTAAAACTCTCGATGACCTACGCGCTGGCGCGCCTGATCCGGCTTCCGCTTACCGATTTCCGCAGCTCGAGTCGCTCGAGTCCGGCGCTGTGTCCTATCGTCCTCGAATCGCGTTTGGATCTCTCGTTCTCTATCGGCGGAGCTGGTGGGTGTCCTCACGACACGTGCCCCTGCGTGAACCAATGGAGAACGACCACGAGTTATTCCTCCGGATCAACCGCTGGCGAGTACAACATGGTATTCCGCGCGAAGTATATGTCCGAGTCTACCATGTCTCCGCGAATGCAGATGATCCGCACAGTCAGCAAGCTGAAATGACCGCGGACACGCCTGCGCCGCGCGCGATGTTTGAGAAGCCGCAGTACATTGATTTCTGCAGTCCGCTTTTCGTGGAACTTCTCGACTGGACCACGCGTCAGCATCATCGCTCGTCGGTTCTGCGTTTCGAGGAGCGGTATCCGACGCGTACGGACTTGGCCGAATGGAACGGGTTTAGACACGTTAGCGAGTTAATCCTTCAGCTCGAGTTTCCGGGCAAGCAGCCGTGCTTATAACCGACTCGAGGCATAGCACATTGGCCGACGAGGCGAGCAAGCAGTGGCTCAGCGCCCATATCTTCCATGGCGGAGGGTTGAAGCAAAGCGACTCGCTCTTGCTCGAAGTCATCAAGCCTTTTGTAGTCGATTGCCTGGCTCGCCAATGGGCAGATCAATACTTCTTCATTCGCTACGGCGAACTCGGACCACACGTGCGCCTAAGGATTTATGGCGACGCGACACGTCTCGTACAGCTCGTGCGCCCGGCGCTTGAACAGCGCATTGCGGATCGCGAAGGCCACCAACCAGGCGCTGTAGCGCTGGAAGGCGCAAGCACGACCATACGGTGGATGCCATACGAGCCGGAGGTGCAGCGGTATGGCGGTCCGGATGGAATCGCCGTCGGCGAGCGATTATTCTACTACTCAAGTGAGAGCGCCCTGGCGTTGCTTCCAGATTGCGCCGCCGATGAACAGGCAAGGCTTGGGATCGCGTTGTCCGCGATGCTCGTGCTCCTGGCCGCATTCACCGACGACCGTGAGCGTGCGGGGGCTCTCGCCGACAGATATGTGGAGTTTTGGCAGCACATTCCTGCACCGGACGTAAACTGGCACGCGCTGTTGAACGGGTTTGAGGCAGGTTATGACCGTAATTCTGAATGGCTCCGTGTGAACGGTTCGGTCATTTGGCGCGACGCCTGTTCAGCTTCGTCGCAGCTGCCTACGCCCCTTGCAACATACGCGTCCCGCCTGCGTGGAATTGTGCAAGATCTCGAACGGCTACTGGGTGCGGAGGCTTTGGTATGGGGTTCCGGCCCACTCAGAGATTGGCCGGCGGTAACGCGGAAGCTCGTCGGAAGCTATCTCCACATGATGAACAATCGCTTGGGTGTAAACCGCCTCGAAGAAATCTACCTTGCGTATCTAATCGGCCGATTCCTGCGCGAATAGCGGTCATTGGAGGGTTCGTACCTGGCTGTCGCTCTTCAGGAATTGCTCTGCCAGCTCCACAAATTCCGTTGAGCCGATATAGAGCGGCGTGCGGTCATGCAATGATTTTGGTTCGATGTCCAGTACGCTCCGCTGGCCATCGATCGCGCGGCCGCCGGCCTGCTCCGCAATAAAGCCGAGCGGTGCGGCCTCGTACAACACGCGCAGCTTCCCGCGCGGATTGCGGTTGTCCGCGGGATACATGAAGATGCCGCCGTACAATAGAGTGCGGTGGAAATCCGCGACCAGGCTGCCAATGTAGCGCGAGGAGAACGGCTTGTCGTTCTTGGCATCGATTCCCTTCAGATGATCGATCAGCTGCCTTTGCCCTTGCGACCAGCGTGCATAGTTGCCTTCGTTCGCGCTGTAGATGCGCTGCGGCCTGGCCGGCAGCCGAATATCGGGATGACTGAGCAGGAACTCGCCGATCGAGGGGTCGAGCGTGAAGCCATGCACGCCCGCGCCCGTCGAATAAACCAGCATCGTCGCCGAGCCGTACAGCACGTAGCCGGCGGCAACCTGGTTGCTGCCGCGCTGGAGGCAGTCTGCTTCGCAGCCGCGCGGATGGTTCGAGATCTTGCGGTGAATCGACCAGATCGTGCCAATCGAGACGTTCGCGTCAATGTTGGAGGAACCGTCGAGCGGATCGTAGATCAACGCATAATCGCCGGTCGGAAACTGGTTCGGAATCTCGAGGAAGGTCTCCGATTCTTCCGACGCCATGCAGCACAAATGACCGGTGTGGTCGAGCGCCTTGAACATTGCTTCGTGCGCCCAGATATCCAGCTTCTGCACTTCATCGCCCGAGATATTACGCTGGTCGGTGCCGCCCAGAATATCGACCAGCCCCGCACTGCGGACTTCGCGCGCGATCAGCTTTGCGGCCAGCGCGATATCGTATAGAAGATTACTGAACGCACCTCTCGCTTCAGGATAATTGCGCTCCTGATCGACAATGTGACGTTCGATCGTAACGACTGAGCTCGAGACCATGCCGCTCCTATTGTTCGGCCGCGCGGGCTGCTACTTCGTATGGGTTGTCGTGATAGCCGTAGCGCAAGTGGTTCGCCAGGTAACGCAACGGAAACGTCCAGCGATTCTGTTCCCATTGCCGCACATGCGCAAGCTCATGCTGTACGAGACTGCGAGTAATGCGCGCCGATGGGTGCACGATGATGGTCCTGCCGAGCGTGATTGCCGCGGCCGGCCCCCCCATTCTTGCCAACAACCCCGCGACTGCGGGCAGCCATTTTGCGTACCGCAGTATTACACCCCTCGGTAGCGGCTCGGGCGACGCAACGTGCTCTCGGCAGGCCGCGCGGATTGCCCACTGCATCATTGTCGCGTCCTCACGCTCATGGCGCCGTCACCGCGGACCACCACGCTGACTGAGCCATCCCGATCGGTTCTGAATACGCGCGCATTGACCTGTCCGAGCCGCTCGAGTGCCTTGGGGTGCGGATGCCCGTAGCGATTTCGGCGGCCGACCGGCACCAACGCAACCGCAGGCGTTGTCGCCAACAGTAATGCTTCACTCGACGACCCGCCGCTGCCGTGATGCGCGACTTTCAGGAGATCGACGTCGAGCCGCGCGCCGTAGCGGTTCACCAGATCTGTTTCAACCGCCGCTGGAAGATCGCCGAGAAAGAGCCCAGTGAACTTTCCGTACGACAACAGAAACGCGACCGAAACCTCATTGGCATCGGCGAAGGCGTCAAGCGTAACGCGGTCGGGCGCGAGGAAGTCGATATGTACGCCGTCGAAATTCATACGCGACCTTGGCCGCGCGAGCAGCCACGGAACGCGGCGCTGTTGTGCGAACGCAAGCAGCGAATCGAATTGCGCGCTGGTCACTGCCATGCCTGGGTCTATGATGGCGGTTACGGGCATGCGCTGCATGACGCCGCGCAGTCCGCCAAAGTGATCGAGGTGCGGGTGTGAAAGAATGGCGGCCGTCACCCGCGACGCCTGATGCTGGAGCAAGAAGGGCACCACCTGGCTCTTGCCTGCATCATGGCGGTCCGATGCGGGTCCGGCATCCAGCAACAGCCAGCGGCCACGCGGAGAGCGAATTGCGAGCGCGTCGCCCTGCCCCACGTCTATCATGTGGATCTGCAGATTTCGGTCGGCGGCCGCCAGCAGCGGCAGCACCACGATCGGCAACGCCGCCGCAAGCGCCGCAACCGCGCTACGACCGCGCAGCGTGCTGTGGTGGCGTTCACGCATCACGCCGTATGCGACGATGACTGTGAGCGTACTCGCGACAATTCCGAGCTGCGTCACGTTGAAATGTCCGCCCGGCACCTGCGCGCATTTCTGGGCAATGCTGTTGAGCCACAGCAGCGTCAGCTCGGCCCCACCCGCGATGAAGCGCGCGAGGTCCTGGTCGATTGCGCTGAGCGCGAGCGCGGCAGCTGCGATCGGCACCGCGAGCGAGACCACCGGAATCGCGAGCAGGTTCGCGATCAGCGCGACAATCGAGACGGTGCCGAAGTGGAACGCGGCGATCGGCGTGGTGATCGCGGTAGCGGCGCAGGTCGTCGCGATCGCCTCGCGCACCGGCGTAGGAATACTCCGCGGCAGCAGCTCGATCAGCGGCCGGCGCCACAGAATGATGCCGAAGATGCCGGCGAAGGACAGCTGAAATCCGGCGTCGAGCGGTGCGGCCGGATCGATGAGCGTGATGCCGACGGCGGCCGCGGACAGCAAACCGAGCGGATGTGCCGGCCGCTGCAAGCCGCGCGACGCTAGCAGCAGCGTCATCTGGATCAGCGCTCGCAGTGCCGCGAAGGGGGCGCCGAGGAAGAATACATACGCGGCGGACCCCGCGATCGAGATGATTGCAGCGGCTCGGCGCGACAGACGCAGCAGGCGCGTAAACAGCAAAAGCGCGGCGGCCACGAGGGCAACGTGGGTACCGGAAATAGCCAGCAGATGCGTGAGGCCCGATGCCGCGAAGCTTTCGCGTACGGACACGTTCAGATTCTCCCGCTGCGCGATCAGCAGCGCTTCGGCGAGTGGATAGGTGATCGGAAACAGCTCGTGAATACGCTCCTGGGTGCGGCCACGCACACGGAGCATACCAGAGCGCGCGAACGCGGGATTTCGCGAGCGCGCAATGTTATGCGCGATGATGAGGCCTTCACGCGACGGCTTGCGCTCTGGTGTGATGCGAACCGTCATCCATTCGCCTCGCACCTGGACCTCGTCGCCGATCGTGAAGCTCGCGCCATCAGGCACGCGCACGCGATATCGGCACGCCTCGCTGCGCAGTGGCACGGTCGGCTGGGCCTCGGTCGGCGTGCTTTCGAGGACACCTTCGACACTGACCGCAGTGCGATCGCCAATGGGCGGACATTGGCTGCGGTCAGCGCCGGCTCGCAGCGCACCGAGCGCACACCCCGCGAGCGCGATGGCACACAGCAGTGCCGGCTCGCGCGCGCGTGAGAATAACAGCAGCGCGCCGCAAACAATGACAGTCATGAGGATTGGAACATCGGACAGAAAGGAGCCGGCAATTGCGCCGCCCGCGAATACCATCGCGATGCGGGCTATCAGAGGCATGTTGCTACGGGATCAGCATGGGAGCATGGGAGCATGGGAGCATGGGTGCTCCGGTTATGCCACCATTTCCACCTTCGCGATTGGTTCGCCTGCGAACGTCGCGCCCGATGTAGAGCGAATTCGTACTTTGACAAACTGCCCAATGAGCGATTCGTGGCCGGCAAACGCGACGACCTTGTTCGACTCGGTGCGGCCCAGCACATCACCGGCGCTCTTTGCGATGCGTTCGACCAGTACTGCCACAGTGCTGCCGACTTCGCGCTGATTGATCTCAGCCTGAATCGAGCGGTGCAGCTCGATGAGCCGGCTGAGCCGTTCGGATGCGACGCTGTCATCAATGAACTCGTGGCGCGGCAGACGCAGGGCGGGCGTGCCGTCGCGAGGCGAGTACTTGTAAAGGAAAGCGTCGTCATAGCGAACCGTACGCATCAAGTCGAGCGTGGCCTGGTATTCCTCATCGGTTTCACCCGGGAAACCGACGATTACATCGGTCGACAGCGCAATGCCTGGAATCGCACTGCGCACCCAATCCAGCTTCTCGAGATATGCTTCGACGGTGTAGCGGCGCAGCATGCGCTTGAGCGTGCGGTTGCTGCCCGACTGCACCGGCAGATGCAGCTGCTTGCAAACGGCCGGCTCCTCCGCCATGACCTCGACCAGATCGCGGGTGAAGTCGTTCGGATGCGGCGACGTGAAGCGCACGCGGCGAATGCCGTCCACGCGCGCGACCTCGCGCAGCAGCCGTGAGAAGTTCCAATTACCGTGCTCGTACGAGTTAACGGTCTGCCCAAGCAGCACGACCTCAGGAATGCCCTGCTGCGCGATCGTGCGCACTTCATCGAGAATGTGCTGCGGCTCGCGATTCTTCTCGTCGCCGCGCACGTATGGCACGATGCAGTAGGTGCAGCGGTAATTGCAGCCGCGCTGCACCGGCACCCAGGCCGTGACCTTGTTCGCTCGTTGGACTTCCAGACCCTCGTAATTCTCGTGCGCGTCGAACTCCAGCGCGGTAACGCCGGTTACCGGCAGGTCCTTCGCCTTGATGACGGGCAGTGAACGCCGGGCTTGGGCTGGGGAGTGGGAGTCGGAGGGAGTGGGTCTCACACCCATCCGCAACTGCTCCAAAACCTCCGGCAACCTCCGATACGCGTCGGGTCCCATGACCAGCTCCACGTATGGAGCCTTTTCCATGAGCGATGGACCGAGTCTCTGCGCCATGCAGCCGGTCACGCCGATCACGAGGTCGGGATTGTCGCGCTTCAGCTTGTACAGCTCGCCGACACGGCCGAATACGCGTTGCTCGGCGTGATCGCGAATCGCACAGGTGTTGACGAGGATGACGTCCGCGTCTTCCGGCGCGCGGGCAACATCGTAGCCGCGCTCCGCCAGAATGCCCTGCATCAGCTCACTGTCGCTGACGTTCATCTGGCAGCCGTACGTATCGATGTAGGCTTTCTTCTTATTACTCATTGGTTCCGCGCGATTCCATACTCATTTGGGCGAGTACCGTCAGCGGTTTGCTACACCCTAGCGGCCGAACAGTGCGAGGCTGACGGTAAAACGCCAGAAGTTTTCGCGCAGCCCGTCCGGACTGGTCACGCTCTCCCAGCCTTCGCGCTTGCCTCGCTCGAAACCGATGTCCGAGACTGCAATTGGCCCGAAATCATCCTCGACCAGTCGCAGTCCCAAACCGCCGGAAAAAACGGTCTCGGTGGCGGCACTTTCGCCGCCGGGCCCAAACCGCGCGCCCTGGCCATGGAATGGCAGCTCGGCACGGCGCACGCCCAGACGAATCGGGAAGATGCGATCACCGCGCCGCAGCTCGGACCACTCGATTCCGGCGCCGAATTCCGAGGTCCGCCGTGCGATCGTCCCGGTAGCCGTGCCTGGAGCGGCAAAGCTGCCACTTCCTGCGGTCGTGATGCTGGTAGAAACGGCAAGCAGCAGCTGCGGTGTGATGCGGCCGCTGATGCCCGCATTGAAGCGCAGTGGCATGTCGTATTCGTGTTCGGTGCCGGCCGAATCCGGCTTCGCCTCGAGAGCGCCGGTCCATTGGACACTGGCGCCGAGCCGCACCTGGCTGATCGGGTCCCAGCGCAAGCCGAATGTGGCGGTGGGAGCGGAGTATTCCCAGCCAACCGTTCGCTGGAAGGGAATCAAAAGGGAGTCTTCGAATTCCCGCGTCGTGGATCGCAGAACGTTGCCGACATACAAGCCAACCGACGCGCCGACCGACAGCCGCTCGTTCACAATGTACGCGGCCCCAACTTTGACCTCGCCGATGCCGCCAGTCGAGCGGACCAGGTCGGATGTTGCGAGAGTATCGCCACCCAGCACTGCTTCACCTTCGGCAACGATCGCCCACGACTGATCATAGACTCCCGCGTAGCCGAGTGTGAAGGTGAAGCGCTGGACCGGGTAGAACACCTGAGCCATCGGAAAGCGCGTGCCGCTGAGATCACCTTCCTCATCGTTCAGCTCGACAGAACCGCCCCAGGGCTGAAACGCGGCGGACACGCCGCGCCGCAGGATGCCGGCCGGTTCTGCCGGATTGAGCATCGATGTGCTGAGGCCGAGCAGACCTACGCCATTGACGCCGAGACCGCGCGCGCGCGCATCGAGTCCCGGCACCGGCACGCCCAATCCCTGCGTGCCGAACAGCGACTGCGCGTCAGCAACGGCGGGCAACAGCAAGAGCGCCGAGAGCAGCGTAACGGTGCGTTTCATCAGCGGCCCTCGACAGTAGTCGTAAGTATCAGGCGCAACATGGGCGCTTCCTCGAACGTAGCGAAACCGAAGGTCGCAACCTCAGGGATCTGCAGCAGCGCGAGCACCAGCGGGAAGCGATTCCCGGGCGTAATCGACTCATCCATTTGATGCGTCATGAAGCCCGTGATATCGAGCCGCACGACATCGGTCTCGGCCGGATCTGTGAACAATGTAGGCGGGAGCAGCTCGGACAGAACCTGCGGGAAAAACGCGCCGATCGCGGAGCGCTCCAGCGGAACCTGTGGCGTGGTAGAGATCGGCCGAATCTCGACGAAGATCGAGTCTTCGGGTGAAAAGCCCGCGGCTGTGCGCGCGGGCTTCAACAGTAGCTGTGCGCGGTTGATGTGCACGTCCGCGAGCGCGACTTCACAGCCCGCCGGTCCACCAGTGCACGGGATTCTCAGCGATCGGATATCCTCGCGGAAGCGCAGGAATGAGCGCCAGGTCGGAATACCGCCGGCCCGAATGCCGCTGAATGGAGAAGACAGCGTCGGATTGAAGATGAACGTGCGGTCAATCGGCACGAGATCCACGTTCAGCACGGTGTCCGGCCTGAGGGTGGAACGCGTTGCCACTCGCACAGCCATGGACAGCACGTGTCCGCGCGAGCCGGGCGTTTCGGCTACGAGAATCGCACCACGCGCGTGATCGCTGGTGTCGCGCCAGATCGCGAGCGTCGTCGAATCGACATTGAATGAAATCGAATCACCCGTGGTCCAGGTCGCGGTATCGATCAGTGCGCCGCGCGTACCGCCGGGCATTGCCCACGGCAGCGAGATGTCGCCGCTGTCGACACGTTCCGTCCAGGTCGCGCTCCGATCCCATTGCTCGGCAATCCGATACAAGCTGAAATGAATCGGCCGCGGCGTTGCCGTCACCGTGTCCAGTTTCACGACCATGCGACCGCGCGGAAAGAACGGCAATGAATCGATTGCGGTGGTCGTGCCGACGCGCACCGTTATCAGACTCGGCGGCAAGGTGAAGCGCACCAGGGTGTTCGCGTCGACGACGTTCTCGAAACTGCGCGCGATCAGCCCGAACCCGGCGTCCTGCGGATGATTGTAGCCGGAAAACGAACTGTCATCGACTAGAAACGCGGATGCCGGCAGCACAACCTCGAATGTAATGACGGCGTCGCTCGGCAGCAGGACGTCGCCTACATCGGTAGGATTTTCTTCAGTACAACCAACTGCCGCCAGGGCGAGAGCTAGAGCGAATGCGAAAGCGGATTTCCTATATGCCATCATTCACCGCCTGGCTTCAACTCGAATGGCGCCGGCAGCAGATCCGACATCTTCCAGCGCTGTTCGGTGCCATCGACGCCGAACGAGCGAATCTCCAGTTCCGGTGCAAACTCATTGAGCACCTGCCGGCACGCACCGCACGGGGACTCGGGTGCGTCCGCGTCCGTCACGAGCACGAGCGCCTTGAATCTCGTTTCGCCCGCGACAACCGCGCATGAGATTGCGCCGCGTTCCGCGCACATGGTCACGCCGTACGATGCGTTCTCGACGTTGCAGCCCTTGTATAGCGCACCACTCTCGCCTACCAGCACACAGCCGACATGGAAGCGCGAGTAAGGTGCATAGGCCTTCGACTGCGCATCCCGCGCGGCGTCGGCCAGTTGGTTCCAATCAAAACTCATTACAGCTCCAAGCGCGGAAGGCGCGGGGTGAGGCCGGTCAGGATCTCATAGCTGATCGTCCCCGCCTGGGCGGCGACCTCCTCCACGAGAATCTCCTCTTCACCTTGCGCGCCGATAAATGTTGCGACGTCGCCGGCCTCGACCTCGCCGAGGCTGGAAACATCTACCACCGTCATGTCCATTGAGATCCGCCCCACGATCCGCACCCTGCGCCCTCTCACAATGGCCTCACCGCGATTGCCCAGCTCGCGGCGCAATCCGTCGCCATAGCCAATGGCAACGGTGGCCCAGCGCTCCCAACCCTGGGAAACGTGCGTCGCACCGTAGCCGACACTGCTGCCGGGCGGCACTTCGCGCACCAGCACGACACGTGCTCGCACGCTGGCGACCGGGCGTGGCACACTGATACCCGGAATTCCTCGCGCCGGCTCTCCGCCATACAGGAAAATGCCGGGCCGCACCGCGTCCTGCGCGTATTCGGGCCAGCGCAATGCCGCCGCGCTGTTGCATGCGTGCACCAACAGGTTCTCGCGCGATACAGGCAGCTGACCGAGGGCGTCCTGAAAGCGTTGCCACTGCGCGGCGCTCGCAGTGCCATCCGCCGCATCGGCGCCGTGGAAATGCGTGAAAATGCCCTGCCATTCAACGTTCGACCCGGCAATCTCTCGCACGCGTGGCGCCCATTGTGCCGTCTCGCGCCAATCGAATCCGGCGCGGCCCATGCCCGTGTCGATCTCGATGTGAAACGCGGTGCCGCCTAGTGCCACCCACTGCTCCAAATGACCGAGACTCGAGATGGCCGGAATCAACCGTTGGAATGCCGCAGTCTCGAGCGCGTCCGGGGTGAGCGGCGTGAAAACGATGATCCGGCGCGCGACAGCTGCCTTTCTGAGTGAAGCGCCTTCCGCAGCGGTTGCGACGCCGTACGCATACGGATCGAAGCTGTCGAGAGCGCGCACCACGGACTGAGCACCCAGTCCGTAGCCGTCGGCCTTTACCATTGCAATCACAGCGGCCCGCGCGCCCGCGCGCGCGGCAACCGCGCGATAATTCTCGCGCAATGCGCCGGCGTCCAAATCAACCCATGCGCGTGTTCGTAACTCGTTTGACATCATGCCCAAAGGGCGCCTAACATAGGCCGCTTGTGATTGCTCCGCAATCCGGGATCATGGGAGCATGAGAGCATGGGAGCATGGGAAAAAACTGTGCTTGATCGAGCGCTGGAGCTCGTCCGTTTTCTGCGCAAAGACTGTCCCTGGGATGCGGCTCAGACACCGCAATCTCTCGTGCCCTATCTGCTCGAGGAATCCCATGAAGTCGCTGATGCCGTTAGTACGGGGGACGAGGCGAATCTCGAATCCGAGCTGGGCGATTTACTGCTGAATGTCGCGTTCCAGATTGTGCTCGCCGAAGAACGTGGCGCCTTCACCGCTGAAGATGTGGTTTCACACCTCGAAGCAAAAATGCGACGTCGCCATCCGCTCCTCTACGGTCATGGCGTTGCCGTGCCATGGGAGCAGCTGAAGGCGCGCGAACGCGCCGCTTCCGACGAATCGGTGCTGTCCGGTTTGGCCAAAGGTCTCGATCCTCTATCCAAGGCCCACCGCATTCAGGAGAAAGTCAGCGCGGTCGGCTTCGATTGGGCCGATGCGAAAGGTGCATTCGAGAAGGTCGCGGAAGAGCTGGAAGAAGTGCGCGAAGCGATGGAAGCCGAGCCATCCGATGCGTTGGAAGAAGAATTAGGTGATTTGCTGTTTGCGGTTGTAAACCTGACAAGGCTGACCGGAACGCACTCGCTACAGGCATTGCAGCGCGCGAATCAGAAATTTACGCTACGCTTCGAAGCGTTGGAGAGATTGGCTCTGGAACAGAACGTTGTGCTTGGGGAAGCATCGCTGGAAGAGCTGGATGCTCTATGGGATCAGGTGAAGGCTAGTCAGCAGTAGGGTTTTGTTTCCCCAATTGGAATAAATTGGAATTTGAATTCGAATTCGAATTCGACATTTGCTGTTCCCGGTTTCTATAACGCCGTGAACAAGCGTGTTAATTCAAATTCGAATTCAACATTCAATTTCAAATTTCAATTCGTCATGGATACAACCGATACATGGTTCTCGGAAACGGTATGCACTCGCGAATGTGCGGCCGGCCGGTGATCCACGCCACCGTGCGCTCGAGCCCCAGTCCAAATCCGGAATGCGGGAACGTCCCGTACTTCCGCAAGTCGAGATACCAGCCGTATGACTCCAGTGGCAAACCGTGTTCGATGATGCGTTCGCGCAATCTGTCGTAATCGTCTTCGCGCTGGCTGCCGCCGATGATCTCGCCGTAACCTTCCGGTGCGAGCAGATCGTCACACAGCACCGTGCGCGGATCCCCCGGGTTCTCCTTCATGTAGAAAGCTTTCGCTTCCTTCGGATAGTTGATGATGAAGACAGGTCGATCGTGCATTTCAGCAACCGCTGTTTCATCAGGCGCTCCCAGATCCTGCCCCCATTGGATTTCGTTGCCTTTCGCCTGGAGCGCCTTCACGGCTTCCGAATACGGCACGCGCGGGAACGGCGGCGTTACATTACGTAGTGGCGCGGTGTCGCGGTCGAGCGTCTGGAGATCGTCACGACAGCGCTCCAGTGCGCGTTCCACGAGATAGCTCACGAGCTGTTCCTGGAGCTTCATGTTGTCTTCGGAGTCGTACCACGCGACTTCCGGCTCGAGCATCCAGAACTCGGTTAGATGGCGCCGCGTTTTCGACTTCTCGGCGCGGAACGTAGGTCCGAACGTATAGATTTTGCCGAGCGCCGCGGCCGCTGCTTCGCCGTAGAGCTGTCCGGTTTGAGCGAGGTATGCGTCCTGCTCGAAGTAATCGATCTCGAAGAGGCCGGCACCGCCTTCGCCGATCGCGCCCGTGATGATCGGCGTGTCAATGCGGTAGAAGTCGCGCTCGTAGAAAAAATCGTGAATCGCCTTGATCACCTCGTTGCGTACACTCATGATCGCGCGCTGCTGATTCGAGCGCAGCCAGAGGTGACGGTGGTCGAGCAGGAAATCGATACCGTGTTCTTTCGGCTGGATGGGATAGTCGATGCTCTTGCCGATAATCACCAGATCGGTAATCGTCAGCTCGTAGCCGCCGGGGGCGCGAGTGTCGGCACGTACCGAACCGGTCACCTGGACGCTGGTCTCGAGCGTCAACTCGATAAAGCGGTCCCAAACTTCCGCCGCGACCTGCTTCTGAACGATGACACATTGGACAATGCCGGTGCCATCACGAACGACAACGAATGCAACCTTGCCATGCGCGCGCGTGGTTTGCACCCAGCCGCGCACGGTTACGGTTTGATCAACATGTTGACCGAGGTGTTTTATCTCGCTGTATAAAGACATGGCGGAGAAGCTAGATGCGCCGTTTGAGACGGTCAATGCGGCGGTCCGTGCGATCATTGCGGTCCAAACGGTCCTTGCGATGGTTGCGTGTGGGCCGTCGCCGAGACCAGTCACGCTAACGACCAACAACGGCTGGCCAACGACACTCGGCAATGCGCGCCGTGCCGCGTTCGAAAACGAACGGGTGCCGGACTCCCTCGACGTCGCGTGGGACATCGATGCGGGCAGTGGCCTGCGTGCCGGCATGATCGTAACCGATTCCGTCTTGTTCGTCGGCACGACCAACCGGCAGCTGTTTGCATTCGGTACGCGCAGCGGACGGCGCTTCTGGAATCAGCGCGTCGAAGGTGAGCTCGGTAGTGAGCTGGTGCGAAGCGGTCGCACATTGTTCGCAACCACGGCGGAATGGAACGGCTCCGTTCACGCGCGCGACATCGAGCGCGGCCGGCGCGTCTGGCGCAGAGAAATTGGAGGCGCCCGCCACAGTCCACTGGTCGAGGGCGGAATTGTCTACGCCGTGAGCGATCTCGGTCGTGCTTATGCGCTGCGCTCCGAGGATGGTGAACAGCTCTGGCGCGCCAGCTTCGCCGGTTCCGCCGCCGCGACGCCCGTTGGCATCGGCGCTGTGCTGATTGTCACCAGCACGCTCGACACCATCTATCGCATCGCCAAACGCGATGGCGCGATTCAGGCGCGTGGCCACATCGACAGTTCGGTATCGGCACCACCGGCGCTCGCAGGCGATCTGATTATTCTTCCCACACACGGCGGCAGTGTGCTTGCCGTCGACACGGCTACGCTGGAGGTGCGCTGGCGCGTCGACACCAATGCGCCCGTGCTGGCCGCACCAATCGTCGCGCGTGACGGTACGATTCACGTTATCAATCGCGATAGCGAGGTTTGGCGAATTACCGATGGCCAGGGCACGAAAATCGTCTCCCTGAACGGAACTGTGACGACCTCGTTCACACTGGCACGCGAGCGCTACGTCGTGGGCATGGTCGACGGATCGGTGCTGGTGGTTGCGCCCGACGGCAGAATCATCGCGCAGCACAAGTTCAACGATTCGGTTGCGGCGCCGGTTGCGGTCCATGCTGGCGCGCTGTATGTCCCGCTGTTGAGCGGGCGGATCGTCAAGCTGCGATAGGAGCTATGAAAGCGATAAGTGCGATAAGTGCGATAAGTGCGATAAGTGCGATAAGTGCGATAAGTGCGATAAGTGCGATAAGTGCGATGGGTGCGATAGGTGCGGTGCTGGTCTTTGCGGCGCCCTTGTCTGCACAGCAGGCGCCTGCGCGGTTCGAGACTCTGCAAGACACGGCACGTGTCACGGGCGGCGGCTGGTCCCTGGTGCGCGTGGCGAAATGGAGCACCCTGCTCGGCGCCGGTGGCGCCGCGGTGTATGGATTCATGCAAAACACCGAAGCCGATCGCGAGTACGAAGCGATCGAGCGTATGTGCCAGGCGAATCCGGCGGCCTGCGAGACAAAGCCGGGCAGCAGCGATTATGCCGACCCGACGCTGGAATCACGTTACCGGCAGGTATTGCGTCGCGACGATCGCGCTCAGTTCGCGCTACTGGCCGGTCAGGTCGGTCTCGCGGCCAGCGTTGTGCTTTTTATTCTCGACCTGCGCGAGGAATCGCCGGATGACATCCCGTACGAGCCGCGTGGGCTGCGTGTCGGCGTGCATAACGATCGGCTGCAAATGCGTATCGACGTGGCCGTGCATTGACAGCAGTCATTAGTGCATCACCTGCGCGTGCGCGCGGACGTTTAAATCGAACGGCAGTGAACGGGCAGGGCGATGTTTGGTGTTCCTGGCCGGCGCGCGGCGAAGCACGCCGCATATCGACCGTATCGATTCCCTGCTGTTCGAGACCGCGCGAGCGATCTCCGGATTGAAGCACGTACCCTGCTGCGATACGACCAGCGCTACCGCGCGGTCGGCTGCCTGCACTGGGTCCATGCCCGTCTGTATCCACGCCGCGCAGTAATGATCGATTGCGTCCGCCGCTGCGAGCACCTGCGCCGATCCCGGCACCTGGAACTCTCGCAGCTGAGCCGGACCGCCGGTGCCATCCCAGCGCTCATACATGTGCCGCACGGCCACGACGACACCTTCAGTGCTGCCACATTCCTGGAGCATCTCCGCGCTGCGCCAGGCCGATTCAATGGGATTCGCGGACGGTCCCGCGAGCAAGCCGATCTCGTGTGACCAGGCCGCAACTTCCAGCTCGGCGAGCGGCTTGGCGGTGAACCGCGGCGTGAGCGCGAGCGCAATGACGCGCGCAGTTCGCGCGACGCGGTCACCATGACCGACTCCCGCGTACGAGCGATCGTCCACCCACAGCAGCCATTCGGCCGACACGGTGCCAATGGTCGGCTCCGGCTTGCCGCTCACAGGTTCATGCGCCGCGGTTGGCGCGTAGCGCGGTCCTGACAAAGCCTGATTGACGGCAGCTTGAAGCTCGAACAACGCGAACGGCTTGAGCAGATAGTTCACTGGACCGCGTGAAAGCGCGTCGCGTGCGAGCGCCTCGTCCGGATCACCCGTGATAATCACGATTCTTTGCGTTGGACGCCGTCCAAGCAGAATCGTCGCCAGCTCGATCCCGTTGAGATTAGGGAGATGTACGTCGGCAATGACGATGTCGTACGGCGGACGCCCAAGCTCCGCCTGCGCGAGCGCGACTTCCGCGTCTTCCGCGGTAACGACCAGATGGCCGCACTGCCGCAGCGAGCGGGCGGCCAGCTCGCGCAGCGCCGCGTCATCATCGACTATCAGCACGCGCGTGCCGCGCCTTGAGATGCTCATGTGATTCCGCCCGCCGGGAAGAGTGTTTTGGCAGGCGGTAAAGGCGAGGAATGTGCCCGGCTGCGTGCGTTGCCTAAGGTGTTATGGGACTTACCGTTACACCTTCCAGTTCGAGCTCGCCAACGTCCTGCAATCGGACACTCGTCCGGTATTCGGACGGCCCCGGGGGTTACGACTATCCGACATCGTACAACCGCTCGCGATTGCCATATCTGCGCACTAGATGATCGCTCAGCGGCTGGTTGGCTGGTGAGGACAGTCCTGGATCGCGGTCAATGATCGCGCGCGCCGCGTTGCGGGCTCGGGCGAGTAGATCCTCGTCGCGTTCAACGTCGAAAAATCGAAAATCCGGCAGGCCGTGCTGTTTCGCGCCGAAGAAATCGCCCATGCCGCGCAGTCTGAGGTCAGCGCGCGCAATCTCGAACCCATCTTCGCTTTCTTCGAGCGTACGCAATCGGCCGATTGCGTCTTCACCGCCATCGCCGATCAGAATGCAGTAGCTCTGCTCCGCCCCGCGGCCAACGCGCCCGCGCAGCTGGTGCAACTGCGAGAGACCGAAGCGCTCGGCGTGCTCTACGACCATGACGCTCGCGTTCGGCACGTCGATGCCGACCTCGATGACCGTAGTCGCGACCAGGATATTGATCGAGCCCGCGGCGAAAGCGCGCATGGTCGCGTCCTTTTGATCGCCGCTCAATTGCCCATGCAACAGGCCGAGCCGCAGGTCCGGAAAGACATCTTCTGCGAGGCGTTTGTATTCGGCGGTCGCCGCCTTCAGGTCGACCTTTTCCGATTCGGCCACCAACGGATAGACGATGTAGACCTGCCTGCCCTTTCGTACTTCCGTGCGGATGAACTCGTATACGCGAGCACGCGCGTCGGCATGGCGCAGTGCCGTGCGGATGCGCTGCCGGCCAGGCGGCAGCTCGTCGAGCAGACTGAGATCGAGATCGCCGTAGAGTGTTAGCGCGAGAGAGCGTGGTATTGGCGTCGCGGACATGACCAGCGTGTCGGCATTCTCGCCTAGATCGGACAGCGCAAGCCGCTGTTTCACGCCGAAACGGTGCTGCTCGTCGATGATCGAGAGACCAAGCCGCTTGAATCTGACATGCTCCTGAATCAGCGCATGCGTGCCAATCACGATGTTGGCGGATCCATCTTCAATGGCCGCAAGCGCGGCGCGCCGCTCGACAGTGCTCATGCGGCCGGTAAGCAGGACGACCTTTATGGGCAGACCTGCCACCAGCGCACCGATGGTGCGAGCGTGTTGCTCGGCGAGAATCTCGGTAGGCGCCATGAGCGCGGCCTGATAGCCGTTGTCGTGGCCGAGCAGCGCGGCAAACAGAGCCACCACAGTCTTGCCAGAGCCGACGTCGCCCTGCAGCAAGCGATTCATGCGCCGCGCTGACTGCATGTCGGCAAAGATCTCGTTGAGCGAGCGCGTCTGCGCGGCAGTCAGCTCGAACGGCAAGGTTTTGTGCAGCGCGCCGATCAAGCCATCTGTGCGCTTGAACGCAATGCCGGGCCTGGCGCGCGTTGCATTGTAATGCGCACGCGCATGTAGCAGCTGAAGCAGGAAGATTTCGTCATATGATAGCCTTCTGCGGCCGCGTTCGGCTTGCTCCAGACTCTCAGGCGCGTGCACCCATTGAAAAGCGCTCTTTAGCGGCGGCAGGTGATTTTCAGCGAGGGTGCGCGCGTCGAAGATCTCATCTGCATCCGCTGCACCGATCAGCAGACCGATGTTCGCGTCGATAATGCCGCGCAGCATGCGCTGCGACAGACCTTCCGTAGACGGATAGATCGGCAGCACCTTGCCCTTCGCGTTACCCTCCTCGCCGGCGGTGCCGAGCACAACGTATTCACGAGGCTGAAGAATGCGGCCGTTGAAGAAGCGAACTGTGCCGGCAACCAGCAGCAAATCACCTTTGCCGATCGTGCGGTCCAGGAATGGCTGGCCGGGCCATGAAACGTCGATGCGACCCGTGTGATCCACGATGCTCGCCTGAAAGATGCGCAGTCCCGCCCGCGTCGGAATGATTCCTTTTGCGACGACTTCACCAATGACCGTGACGTCCATCCCGACCTGCGCGTCCTTGATCGGCGTGACGGTGCTCGCGTCTTCGTAGCGGCGCGGCGTGTGGTAAAGCAGGTCGCGCGCGTAATGAATGCCCAGTTTTGCGAGTGCTTCTGCGCGCTTGGGCCCGACGCCTTTCAAGTACTGGGCCGGCCGATCTAGCAGCGTTGTCATGGGAGAGTATGGGAGTGTGAGATTGTGTGAGTGTGAGATAGATGCGTGCGAGCTGCTGCCCACACTCTCACACTCTCACACTCCCGCACTCCCCATATCATGCTTCCAGTACCTCGCGGGCAAAGCTATTCGGATCGAACGCTTCCAGGTCGCCCAATTTTTCACCCGTACCGATCAATTTTACGGGCAAGCCGAATTCCTGTTTGAGCGCGATCACGATTCCGCCTTTCGCGCTGCTGTCGAGCTTGGCGAGCACAAGGCCGCTCAACGCGAGCGCGCTCCTGAAGGTGCGTGCCTGCGCGATTGCATTCTGGCCAACCGTTGCATCGAGAACGAGCAGCGTCTCGTGCGGCGCGCCCTCCTGCTTGCGCGCGATGACGCGCTCGACTTTCTGGATTTCCTGCATCAAGTCGCTCTGCGTGTGCAGCCGCCCGGCCGTGTCGATGATGACTACGTCCACATTACGTGCTTTGGCCGCATCCAGTGCATCGAATGCGACGGCGGCCGGGTCGGCGCCGGGCTGCGCGCCAACGAACTCGGAGCCCGTGCGCTCGGCCCAAATCCGCAGCTGATCGATGGCGCCTGCGCGAAAGGTATCCGCAGCGGCCAGCAGCGGGCGCTTTCCCTGTTGCCTGAGGCGCTGCGCGAGCTTGCCGATCGACGTAGTCTTGCCGACGCCATTTACGCCGACCATCACGAACACGGTCGGGGCATCCGTGCTGCTGAACTGAAGCGCGTACTGATGGTTGCCACTCGTCAGAATGTCGCGAATCTCGCTCTCGACAGTGCGCAGGAACTCGTCCTCGGTCCTGATTTTTCCCTGTCGTGACAAAGCTTCGACCTTGCCTACCAGACGCAGCGTTGCGGACACGCCGAAGTCGCTCGCAATCAACAGCTCCTCGAGCTGCTCGAGCGAGCCCTCATCCAGTCCCTTGACCAGTACGGCAACGTCCGTGAGCGCGACATCCTTGATGCGCTGCCACAGCGAGCGCTGTTCGTCTACTTTATTGAAGAGCCTTCTACTCATGCTCCGATGCTCTCATGCTCCCATGCTCCCATTAGCGCAATCCCCAACGTCTTCTTAGTATCCACTCCACGCACAACAGCAGGATCAGCAACACGTACAGCCAGGGATACGTGTGCAGCGCGCGGCCGGCGGCACGCGACTGACCCGCCAGCGCGGCGGGTGCCTGCTTCAGCTCGTTCAAGTCGACGACGCGCCGCATGAATTCCGGCGAATACGATTCCACTGTCAACGGCCCATGCGCGCGTGCAATCTCGCCCGCCTCGCCATAGGCGCGCACGTCGTACGTGTAGTGCGCCGGCTCGACCGGCGCCGATTCTATCGTGTCACCGTGCTCGGCAGTCAGCACCATTCGTTGTTGACCGGTGTCGGCTGATTGAAGCACGAGCACGAACGAATCGGCCGCGATGCCTGGCGCGATCCAGCGAATAGGCGTGCCACGGGACACTGCGCGTTGGACTGGCCGAATGCTGGCACTCGCGACCTGCGCGCGGTCCTGGACGACCCAGCCTGCCAGCGCCGCCCAGAGACGCGTATACGCAGCGCGCGCCTCGCCGCCGCGAAATGCCCAGCGCCAGTACCCGCGACCGAGCGCGACGGCCCAGCGCCGACCGCCCCGCTCCTCGGCGACGACCAGCGGCTGGCGTCCGCCGCGAGGCGTGCGGCCGCCCAAAAGTGGCGCCCACGAATTCTCGCCTCGCGCTGCCGACTGGAGAGCATTCAATGGCGGGAGTGCGGCCGCATCAATGCCGGCCAGGAGCGACGTGATAGGCGAAGCGGGCAGCTCCGGCGAGACGTACCAATCCGCTTCAACCATGCCTGCGACTGGAATCGGCAAGGATGTGCCGGCGTCGCCGGGAAAGACGATAAGTCGCCGCGCATTGCGCGCGGCTTGCTGCGCCCAATCCGGCGCGCTGGCAGTGAGGCCGTGCAGCACGACCAGATCGGCTTCGGCAACGGCGCTAAGGACTGCGCTCTCCTCGACACGCGTGCCGGCATCGAGTCCGCTGCCGCCGCGCAAATAGACGCCGGCCGGCAAGCGCAAAAATGTGCGCACCGGCAGTCCCAGCGCAGCTTCGATCACGGGATGCAGAAAGCGCGGCTCCCAGTCCGGATCGAAGGAAACGATGGCAACGCCGGCGGGTTTTTCGCTGATGAAAACGTAGATGGAGCGCACATCGTCGTCAGGGATCGAGTCGGTGGCTGCGAAGGCGACGTCGTAACGAACCAGGCCACCGGTGGCGGGGCCATTGGCGACGAACGTCACGCTGTCTGCATCAGTGCGCGCGACCACCTTGCCGTTCTGGCGCACAACGACCGTGCCAGCGAGTGATGACTGAGAGCCGGCGCTCGAGGTGCGGTGGATGCGAAGCGTGAGTGGCTTGCCGGCCTCCGCCCACGCGGGCGCTTCTACATCGCTGAGCGCGCGATTCGCAATCGTGCGAGGCGCCACGTTGCGCACATCGAGCGCGATACCGAGTGTCGGCAGCCAGCGTGCAACGGCCGTCGCATCATCGATAGCGCCATCGGTGATCAGCAGTACGCGGCCAGCATTCGCTTCCGCTGCGCTCTGTAGCGCCGGCAGCACACTCGACCGGCCCGCAACCGGCTGAATGCGAGCGAGCGAGTCGACCGGCACCGCGCGTACGTCACCGCCGAAGAGCAGAACCGATGCGCCATCGGCCGAGCGCCGCGCTTCGGCCACGCCGCGCTGCCACGCGCCAGCGAGCGTCATGCTCAGCGACGCGTCGAGTAGCACGCGGACGGTCGATGAGCGGCGTTGTGGCGCGCGCAGCTGCGGATCGAGCAGCAACAGGACGATCAGGATGAGTGAGATGGTGCGGAGGGCGATCAGTAGTGGGCGCCCACGCCCGGTCGGCTCACGCTTGAGATACGTGTATGCCGAAAGGCCCAGGGCGGCTAGCACGCCGACAATAAGAAGCAGGAGCTTCGCAGTCGTCACCCGGATAAGTTACACGGGAACATGGGAGCATGGGAACAGATGGGAGCATGGGAACATGGGAGCAT
>JBQTID010000028.1:0-9017 GCA_052389275.1 Gemmatimonadota bacterium
TTGAACTTAGACTTGTCGGACCGTTACTCGAATGGTGCGTCATGCACGCTCTGATTATTGCCCATGCTGTTGTCGGACTCGCGCTGCCTCCGATGCGTCCCGACACCCCGCCACCACTGCCGGTGCCTGTCGCCAGGCTCGTCGAATTGAAGACCATGGAGGACGTTATCGCGGTCACTCTCCTGGAAGACGGCCGGCCGGCTCCTTCGTACCTCGTCCTGCCTGAGTTGTTGAACCGACGGCAGACGTTCGAGTTCATGCGCGTTTACTATCCCAAGTCCATGCGCAATCGCGCATCGAAGTCGTTGCCCGTGGCCTGGATTTTCGTGGATGAGCGAGGCAGAGTCGCCGAAGCGAAGCTGGTGACCGGCAGCGGCTACGCGGAGCTCGATTCCCTTTCCGTGGACGTGCTCAGCGTGGCGGAATTCGAGCCGGCGCGCGTAGGCACGACCGCCGTAGGCGTATGGGTACCATTCCCGGTCCAGATTCCGCCGTACGATCAGCTGATCGCGATGCTCGCGAGTGATGGCCAGGACGTTTCGGATGCGCCCGTCGAAACGCCGTACACGCAGAAGCCGGTGCTGCTGAATCGCCCGCAGGTAGAAGCAGCGATCGTGCGCGTCGTTCACGGCGCCAACCGCCAGCTGGTGGAGATGAATGAGGCGTTCGCGCGCTCGCAGCGGGCGGGCGGCCGCGTCGACATGCAGATCTTTATCGGCGCGGACGGCGTGGTCCGAAACACGATCGTGAAAAAGACCTCCGGCAACACCGAGCTCGACACGTCGGCTCATACCATCGCGCGCATGATGCGCTTTTCGGCGGCGAAGAATGGGGACACGCCGGTCGAAGCGTGGATCGAGGTGCCGATCGTATTCAGCGCGAACTAGGAGTCTATTAGACGTCCAAATTCTTTACGTACCGTGCGTTCTCTTCAATGAACTTCCGGCGCGGCTCGACATCATCACCCATTAGCGTGGTAAAGATCGAGTCCGCTTCGATTGCGTCATCCAATGTCACCTGCAGAATCGTGCGCGTCTCCGGATCCATGGTAGTCTTCCAGAGCTGCTCCGGATTCATCTCGCCGAGACCCTTGTAGCGCTGGATGTTGATGTTCTTGCCATCCTTGCCACCGGCCTGAAGCCGGCCGACCAGCGCATCACGCTCCTCCTCCGAGTACGCGTACTGCTCTTCCTTGCCGCGCGCGACCCGGAACAGCGGCGGCTGCGCGATATAGATCATGCCGCCTTCGATCAGCTGCCGCATGTGGCGAAAGAAGAAAGTGAGCAGCAGGGTGCGAATGTGCGCGCCGTCGACATCGGCATCGGTCATTATGATGATCTTGTGGTAGCGCGCGCTCTTCACATCGAAATCATCTTCACCGATGCCGGTGCCGATCGCGGCGATGATCGTGCGGATCTCTTCATTCGACAGGATCTTGTCCAGCCGCGCCTTCTCGACGTTCAGGATCTTGCCGCGCAACGGCAGGATTGCCTGGTACGCGCGATCACGACCCTGCTTGGCGCTGCCGCCGGCCGAGTCACCCTCAACCAGATAAATCTCGGAGAGTGCCGGATCGTTGATCGAGCAATCAGCCAGCTTGCCGGGCAGCACGCTACCCTCGAGCGCGTTCTTGCGGCGCACCAGCTCGCGAGCTTTCCTGGCCGCGATTCTCGCCCGCGCGGCCTGCAGCGCCTTGTCGATGATCGCACGCGCAACCGACGGGTGCTCATCGAGGAACGCCGACAGCTTGTCGTTGACCACCTGTTCGACGGCGCCGCGCACTTCACTGTTGCCGAGCTTGGTCTTGGTCTGCCCCTCGAACTGCGGCTCGCGCACCTTTACCGAGAGGACGCAGGTGAGACCTTCGCGGACATCGTCGCCTGAAAGCGCGTCCAGCTCTTTCTTGAAGACGTTGTTTTTGCGCGCGTAATCGTTGAGCGTGCGCGTGAGCGCGGCCTTGAAGCCGGTCAGGTGCGAGCCGCCCTCATGCGTGTTGATATTGTTGACGAAGGTGAAGGTGTTCTCGTTGTAGCCGTCGTCGTATTGCAGTGCCAGCTCGATCTCCGCTTCCTCGCGCGAAGCCTCGACATAAATCGGCTTGGGGTGCAGCGGCTTGCGCGTGCCGCGCAGGTATTCGACGAACTCCCGAATGCCGCCCTCGGCGTAATATTCTTCACGCTTCGGCTTGTTGTCGTCTTCGGTGCGCTCATCGGCCAGCGTGATGCGCAGTCCCTTGTTCAGGAACGCCAGCTCGCGCAGACGATTCGCCAGCGTATCGAAATTGTAGTTCAAGTCCTGAAAGATCTCGGGGTCCGGCTTGAAGGTGACCTTGGTGCCGGTCTCTTTGGTCTTGCCGATGACCTCGAGCTCCCTGGTCTTGTTGCCGCGCGAGTAACGCTGATGATAGACCCTGCCGCCGCGGCGAACTTCTACCTCGAGCATTTCCGACAGCGCGTTGACGACCGAAACGCCAACGCCGTGCAGACCGCCAGACACCTTGTAGCTGCGCTTGTCGAACTTGCCGCCCGCGTGCAGCATCGTCATGGCGACTTCCAGCCCCGGCAGCTTCTCCGTAGGGTGAATGTCGACCGGAATGCCGCGTCCGTTGTCGGTTACGCCGACCGAGTTGTCGGGGTGGATGACGACGTCGATATGATCACAGTAGCCGGCGAGCGCTTCGTCAACCGAGTTGTCTACTACTTCGTAAACGAGGTGGTGCAGACCGCGCGGGCCAGTCGACCCGATGTACATGCCGGGACGCTTCCGGACAGCTTCCAGTCCCTTGAGAACCTGGATTTGCCCGGCATCATAATTATCGGCCTTCGCCATGCTTGATCAGCTCTTCGATAGAGGTGGAAAACGACTCTGAAATATACACTTTTACGAGGGAAAAGTTTAGGGGACGGTGAGAGTGTGGGAGTGTGGGAGTGTGGGAGTGTGAGAATGTGAGAATGTGAGAATGTGAGAATGGGACAGTCTCTCACACTCTCACATTCCCACACTCCCCTGGATTTTCGGTGGGTTGCGAATTACACGCCACGCACGGTGAGTCCGCGCGATAGTGCGGCAGTGGCCTGGCCATCATCATGGGTCCAAAATTCCAGCGAGTTCCCGGCCGCTTCGGCAACGAAAATCTCTGCTGTCGCCACATGGATCGCATCCAGGGCGCGCAGATTTACCGCGAACGAACCCTTCGCTCGCTCGATGACTTCGCGATGGATGGATGGCAATGCAACCTATGACAGCAGCGCCTCGAGCGATTGATTTTTCGGCCACGCGTCGTCGTGCGGCGCGCCTGATCTTCCTGCTGCTGTTGTGCATGGCGTACGAAGATGCACTCGGCCCCTCCGCGAATATGGTCGAGCTTACGGTCGATCCGGCGAGCGTGTCGGTCGGCGAAACTGCGACCGTATCGGTGCAGCTCCGTGACCAGAATGGCCGGCCGGTCAAGGCGGGAAAAATTCCGCTCACGCTGAGCAGCACGCATGGTCGTTCAATTGCGCGACCGCTTCGGCAATGATTTGAATGCCGGCGGCGCAACCGTGGCCCTCACGTCCACTCTCGGGGTGATGGGCTCCGTGCTGGATCTGGGCAACGGCAGCTATACGGCAATGCTGCGCTTGACGGCCATGGGCACTGCGGTTGTGCGCGCCACGGTCAACGGAACCGCGATCCCGGCCACCGCGAGCATAGTGGTAACCGCCGCGGGTGCGTCAGCCGCGAGCACGCAGATTACCGCGAGCCCGACGACGATACTGGCAGGCACGACGTCGACCATCACGGTCCGCTTGCGCGATGCTTTCGGCAATGACGTGCAGGTCGGCGGCAGTCCTGTCTGGGTGGAGCGGGCACGCGCCCGGAGGCAACGGCGGTCGGTGACGGCGACGGTTACAGTCACGCCGGGCGAGACGCTGGCGATCTTCGTTGGCGGCCAAGGCGTTGGTAACGCGAGTAGTTGCGAACTCCTATTAAAACTCTTAAATCGCGACATCCTGCCGCTACAACGGCTTCAGATCGCTGTGCAGGCGGGAGAATGCGACGGCGCGAATGCCATCCGTGAGCGGAAACGTATGGTCGCCCGCGTGAATGACGTCGATGCGTTCGAGACCAAGCGTCTCGCGCGCGGCGTGCATCGATCGCGTGCTCGATGGCGCGCTGGTCCGCTTGATTTCGAATGCCGACGTCTGCGCGCCGTGCACGACCAGAAGGTCCAGCTCCGCACCTGCGTGCGTTCCCCAAAAGTACAGTTCCTCGGGTCGGGCACCCAGGTGAGCGACCAATTCCTTGATGACAAAGCCCTCCCAGGAGGCGCCGACCTTCGGATGGCCGGTCAGGTCCGCCATATCTTTAAGGCCGAGCAGCGCGTGCAGGAGACCGGTATCCGCGATGTAGACTTTCGGTGCTTTCACCTGCCGCTTCGCAATGTTTGCGAACCAGGGCGGCAACACACGAACCACCAGCGCCGCCGCGAGGATGTCGAGATAACGACGGACGGTTGTCGCCGGAACGCCGAAGGCCCGTCCCAGTTCAGCGCCATTCCAGGTCTGACCGTGGTAGTGCGCCAGCATTTGCCAGAAGCGGTGAAGCGTTGGACTGGGTATCTGGACGCCTAGCGCCGGCAGGTCCCGCTCGAGTATTGTGCGCACAACGCCTCGCCGCCACTCGAACGACTCGGCCTCGCTGTGCGCCAAAAAGGATCGCGGAAAACCGCCGCGCCGCCACAACCCATCAGCCGCCTCCACGCCGACTTCATCGAGCGTAAAGCCGTCCAACTCGTGATAGGCAATTCGCCCTGCCAGAGTCTCCGACGTCTGCCGCAGAAGATCCAGCCCAGCGCTGCCAAGCACTAGAAACCGAGTGTCTCGCCCCGGTCGATCCACCAGCACCCGAAGCAGCGGAAACAGCTCCGCCCGTCGTTGTACCTCGTCAATGATGACGAGACCTTTCAACCGGTCCAGAGCAAGCTTGGGCTCGGCGAGCCGGGCGAGGTCATCGGGATCCTCCAAGTCGAAGCGAGTCACAGGGCCCGGGAAGCCCCGCGCCAACTCGCGTGCCAGCGTGGTCTTGCCAACCTGGCGTGCGCCTAAAATCCCGACGACGGGATGGGTTCGCAGCAGCCCCTCGATGCGGAGCAGGTGCCGCTTCCGTTCGATCATGCTGGCAATCTAACTTGAAAAATGAGCGGCGTCCACTCGATTTTCAAGCAATCGGCAATCAGCTTTGCGGCGGTGGTGCGGACACCCTCGACCTGACATCGTGCGGCCAAGCGCCTGCCACCGATCCTCGACGCCTGAATGTTTCTGGTCGAATACGACCAGGAAAGGCTCCCCGAATTAGACGCGCACAAGCTGCGGCAGGTGGTCGAAATGTTGGTCGCGGGCGCACAGTACCAGATCGTGCTGGAGCACGAGGGCCGCGATCCACATATCATTGGTCGGGATCGGCGTTCCCTGGAGCCGGAGCTGCCGGTAGACCGACGCGTAATGATGCGTGGTCTGCTCGTCCGCGAATGGCACGGAGACGCCGGCCTGCATCAGGAAGCGCCGGAGCGTGCGTTCGTTTGTCGCTCCTTTCGACCCGACCGCAAAGCCAGCTCGGAGTTCGCCCACCACCACGAAAGGAAGGTAGACGGCTTCAGCGTTCTCAAGCATCGCGACCACGTCGACCGCTCCGCGGCAGAAATCCACGTAGCGGTTGGTATCGAGCGCGAGTCTCACGTCCAGATCGATGCGTCGATGCGGTCATGCGCAGACCGCACGGTGTCGAACTCCGAATCCTCTTGCCAGGTACCAGCCAGATCCCGCAAGTCCCGATAACGTACAGGCTCCTCCGCGACGCCGACCGCGCGCGCCAGCGCACGAATCGCGACCTCGTTCAAGCTCTTTCCCTCGCGGCGGGCGACCGCGCGCAACGCGCGATCAATGGCCGCCGGTATGTTACGCAGTGTGTATTGCATGCAACTAATGTAGGCAATGCATGCACGGCAGGCAAGCCAGATTTGAAGAATGGCAGTCGCTTGTCCGATTACCGAGATCCGCATGTTCGGCGGCAGCTTCGCGCCGCCCGGCTGGCTGCTCTGCGACGGACGCGAGCTGCCCATTACGGGTGAGTACGCTGACTTGTACGACGTGATCGGCACCACCTACGGCGGTGGTGCGGACAGCTTCGTGCTGCCGGACCTGCGCAGTGTGCCGACCGGCGCAATCGCGCCGCTGGCGGCAATCAGCTTTATCATCGCGGTCGCGGGCCGCGCTCCAATTCGAGCACGAGGCCCATCCGCTTAGACGAGCTCCAATTTCAGATCTCGGCCGACAGCATGCGCTGCTCGCTGCAGCGTATCCAGTTGGACCTTGTTGTTGTTCGGATCCAGGAGCCGATCGACTTGAGTCCGGCTGGTCTGCATTCTCTCCGCCATCTCCACCTTCGAAATCCCGCTCGCCTTCATAGCCTGTTCGATCTGCCAGGCAATGACGCGCTTCTGTGCGAGGGCTTCGACTTCTTCGCGCACGCCTTCTTTTTCAAGGAAGCTCTCGAAAGAACTGCCAATTGAGTTCTTGCTCATTTCTCTACCTCTTTCTTGCGTGCACGTGCTATGTCGAGATCTGCCTTGGGTGTCTTTTGCGTCTTCTTGATGAAACCATGGAGAAGCACGATGTAGCCTTCAGCCCAACAGAACAGAACTCGTGAAATCCGGTCTCCTTTTAGGTCAGTTCGGACCTCATAGAGTCCGCCGCCCAGAGGTTTGCAGGTCGGCATCCCGACAGGCCACCCGAACTCCACCGTCGCTATGTCGGTCCCAATCCTCACTCGGTCTGTCTTGCTGAGGCCTTGGAGCCAGTCGCGCACGGGCTCCTTCCCGGACCTCTCGTCGATAGGTGTGTAAACGAGTCTCACACTCTCACACTCCCACACTCACATTCCCTGGATCATCTGGAAGCGGATTTTTTCGATGCGGCCGCGGCTCCGTCCGGAATTGACGCGCGCCAGAATATCGCGCTCCATCAGCTTCAGCTCATTCATCCAGGCGCTCGATCGGACACCGATAACGAGCGTTCCCTGAGACACGCGCAACGGCTCGGTGACGGCGGCGATCGCGGGCCCCACGCGGTCGGCCCATTCCGGGACCACGCTCGCCGCCTCGATCTGCTCGCCGAGTCCCGACTTCTCCAGGTATTTGGCGAGCGCCTCGCGAACCTGCTTCGGGCCGTCGTCCTTCTTGTTCACGTCTGAATACGTCCTTCCGCGATGCGCCAGCTTTCGAGCCGGCCGCCGCGCAGCTGCACGTCCGAGTCTTTCGGCGCGGTCAGGATGACCTGACCTTTTTCCTCCGCCTCGAGCAGCTCCAGTATGCGCTGCGAACGGGGCGCATCCAGCTCGGCAAACACGTCGTCGAGCAGAACCAGGCAATCGCGGCCGCGCGCTGCATGAATCGTTTCCGCTTCGATCATGCGCAGCGCAATGGCGGCGGTTCGCACCTGACCGCCGGATCCGAATTCTCTCAGGTCGACGTCGCGCTCGCCACCCTCGACGACAATCCCCAGATCGTCGCGGTGCGGCCCCGCGTGCGTCAGACCGCGCTCGCGATCGCGCGGCGCGGATTTCTCCAGCTCGCTTCGGTATGCAGCGCGCACGGTTGCTTCATCGCTCAGCTCCGCCAGGCCGCGCACGCCGGGCGCGTAGCGAATCGCGCTGCGCGTACCGCCACTGATCGTGCTGTATTTCAGCGTGTAACTGGCCGCATGAGTCGCCACCCAGTGCGAGCGCGCCACCATTACGCGCGCACCCGTTTCACTCAACCCTTCATCCCACGCCTCGAGCAGCGCGCTGTCGACACGACCACTCCTGAGCACTGCGTTCCGATTCTTCAACAGATGCCGGTAGCGTTGCAAGGCGGTGAGATAGCCGGGCTGGTTGACGGACAGCACGATGTCGATAAAGCGGCGTCGCTCATTCGGACTGCCGGCGATGATTGCGACGTCTGACGGCGAAAAGACAACCGCGCCGATACGTCCGATCGCGTCCGCCATGCGTTCCGGCTCGACGGTATCAACGGCAACGCGCTTTTTGCGCGTGCGCAGCTCGTAGCCGGCCTCGATCTGGAGCGTCCGCTCATCGAACTGGAGCTCGCCGCGCACGTGGAAGACGTCGGCGCCGAAATGCACGAGCTGGTCATCAGGCGCGCCGCGAAAGGAGCGAAAGATCTCCAGGTAATAGATGGCTTCCAGCAGATTGGTCTTGCCCGACCCGTTTTCACCAATGATCGCGACGCCCTGCGCCGGAAACGTCAGGTCCAGCTCGTCGAAATTGCGGTACTGCCTTAGCCGTATGCGTTGGAGGACCGTGGCCACGCGGAAATATAAAGGCGCGGGGACCGCTCTGCGACCGTCGCTATTGTGGCGCACAGGACCGTGTCGCATCCTAGACATACCGCGATTCCCGCCGCATGAGCTCCCGTGGAAAAGACCGAACGCACACAGGAAGAGGCCTTGGGCCAGCTACTCGATGGTCTTACGATCGTCGCATTGCGCGCGCTCGGCGATCACGACCAGGCCCAGGATGCCGCGCAGGAAGCGGTATTGCGCGTGCTCGCCGTGGTGCGCACCAAAGGGATTCCGCAGGGCTATTCGCTCGAGAGCTACGCGTACGGCACGCTCAAACACGTCATCGCGGATACGCATCGCCGCAAGAAGAGGCTGGTGGCTCTGCCGCGTTGGCTGACAGCGAACGATGAGTCACCGCTCGAGGCGCTGGTGGATCGGGAGCGCGTCGTCGCCATTGCGACAGCGCTGCGTGGCCTGGATGCCGCCAACCGCGCGCTGCTCGAACGCTGTTACCTGCGGGGCGAGAAGGTAGTCGACATTGCGCGCGAGACCGGCGAGCCCGCCGATTCGGAATCGTCTGCAATAACAATCGTATCGTCGAGAACGTGATTACGAGCTTCAACGCCGGCATTGTTGTGACTTTCATCAACAGCGGCAACGAGCTGCGCGGCAACGAAATTACTACCAGCAGTTCCC
>JBQTID010000029.1:0-19591 GCA_052389275.1 Gemmatimonadota bacterium
CCCACATGAAGCCGGAATCGCTAGTAATCGCGGATCAGCCACGCCGCGGTGAATACGTTCCCGGGCCTTGTACACACCGCCCGTCACGCCATGGAAGTTGGGAGTGCCCGAAGCCCGCGTCCTAACCGCAAGGAGGGAACGGTCTAAGGCAAGCTCGATGACTGGGGCGAAGTCGTAACAAGGTAGCCGTAGGGGAACCTGCGGCTGGATCACCTCCTTTCTAGAGTATAGCGAGTAAGTCTCTCGAGACCGAAAGCTCTCTAAGTCGCACCACACGGAAATTCCGCAGATCCTGGTTTTCAGAAACAGAAGAGCCGTCACTCGTATATCGAGTGACGGCTCTTTCTTCGTGGCGGCGTTTCTACGCCAACGCGCTTACTTCTCGCCGACCAGCTTGATCTCGAATGGGCCGACACCGTGGAGCTGAATCACGGTCTCACCCTTCACCCAGCCGAAATGCGGCATACGTGCTGGTGCAATCAGAAAATCACCAGGCTTGTAGGCATGTGCGGCCGCCTTGTCGACGGTTTCGCCCATGCCGAGATAGAAGTCGCCGCTTACGACCGTGAGATGCTCGATGACCGGATGCCAGTGCGGCGGAAACGCATAGCCAGCCGGGAACTTCAGACGCAGCGTGTATGGCTCCGCTTTGCCCGGGTCGCCAGCCAGCACGGCGATCTGCATTCCGGGGTCAAAGCCTGGAACGTTGATGTCGTTGAATGCCAGCGAGGTAGCCATGATGGCGACCGGCTTCTGCTCGGCGGCCTTCTCGGCCACCTGTGCGAGCGCGGACGAGTGTGGCAGTGCGAGCATGACTAGGATGCCTGCGATCAGGCCGTTACGATGTGACATGACACTTTCCTTTCGCGCCATATAATCGGCGCAGACGGGTGGGGCGGGGAGTCGCGAAAAGCGCCGGCGTCGGCGTGAGGGTGGGCAAAATATGTTTTCGCAGATGCTGAAATGCAATGCCACGATTCGCTGTTTGGGCGGCTGCACGCGGTTGAAAGAAAGCCCGTGTGGGGCTATATTTTATGGCTGCTCGGGGCCTGTAGCTCAGGTGGTTAGAGCGCACGCCTGATAAGCGTGAGGTCGGTAGTTCAACTCTACCCAGGCCCATACACAGAGATTCGGTTCAGGACTGCGGTTCGGAAAGGCGGTTCAGGACAGCGGTGTTTTCGCCGCCGTGTTCTGCGCCGTTTTTTGCGCCGGCTACCGCTTTCATGAACCGCCTTCATGAACCGCCTTCATGAACCGAATCTATGAACCGCCTCTATGAACCGATTGCCGGAGTTTCCGATCTTGCGAATTCTGCTCATAAGCCTGGTACTCCTCCTGAACACCTCGCCGGCATGGACTCAGCAAAGGGTCACGGCACCCCAAGAACAATTCGGCCACGATATCGGCGCCGATTACGTGCTGCCGAACTACCGGCAGCTGAGCGATTACTGGCGCAAGCTGGCTGCGGAATCGGATCGCATGACCGTCGAAGAGATCGGCAAGACCGCCGAAGGACGGCCGCAGCTGATGGCGATCATCACCGCGCCCGAAAATCATGCGCGGCTCGCGCGCTACAAGGAGATCGCGCGCAGCCTCGCGCTGGCCGAGGGCGTAAGCGATGAGCTGGCGCCCGCGCTCGCCGCGGAAGGCAAGGCGGTTGTATGGATCGACGGCGGCCTGCATGCAACCGAAGTCCTGGGCGCGCAACAGCTCATGGAAACGGTCTACCAGCTGGTAAGCCGCAACGATTCCGAGAACACACGCATTCTGCGCGATGTTATCGTGCTCGCGGTTCACGCGAATCCGGATGGTCACGATCTGGTAGCGGATTGGTACATGCGACATCCAGACCCGGGCAGACGCTCGACCAGCGGCGTGCCGCGGCTGTATCAGAAATACGCGGGCCACGACCCCGGCGGCCACCCAAACTCCCCACCTTGTGGCCACCCCAAAATCCCCACCTCTGGGATGACGCTGTAAAGTAGGCGTACTGCGGCGGGACGTACACTCCTCCCCAACTCAACCCGGGGGAGGAAGGAGTGAACGTCTTGAAGCCACATCTACGTGCGACAGTCGAGACACTGCTCGAGCGCGGGGCCAGCCACTGCGAGATCCAACGGCGCACTGGCGTGGACCGCAAAACCATCCGCCGCTACGCAGCGGCGAAAATCCCCACCCTGGCCACCGGCTCTGACCGGCTGGCCCAGGGAAATTCCCCACCCCGGTCACCGGCACCGGCCAGCGCGGCGACCTCTGCATGTGAGCCGCACCGTGACTGGATCGAAGCGCAGGTCCAGCTCGGCCGCAACGGCATGAGCATCTACCAGGACCTGGTCGAGCAGCACGGGTTCACTCATCGCTACAACTCAGTCAAACGCTTCGTGGCGAAGCTGCGTGCACGCGAGCCGGAGCGCTTCGATGTGCTCGAGTTTCTCCCTGGTGAAGAAGCGCAGGTCGACTGGGGTGAGGGTGCGCCCACCTTGAACAAGCCCGGTCGGTATAAGCGGCCGTCGCTGTTCGTCATGACGCTCAAGTATTCGAGCAAGAGCTTTCGCAAGACGGTCTGGAAAGCCGATCAAGAGACCTGGGCGCGGCTGCACGAGGAAGCATTTCATGCGTTCGGCGGCGTGCCTCGCTACATGGTGCTCGATAACCTGAGAGCGGGTGTCCTGCGTCCCGACCTCTACGAGCCGGAATTGAATCCGCTCTACGCCGCCCTCCTGGCGCACTACGGCGTGGTGGCGGATCCCTGCCGCGTCGGTGATCCCAACCGCAAGGGCACGGTCGAAAACGCCATTCAGCACACGCAGAGCACCGCGCTCAAGGGCAGGCGCTTCGAGACCATCGAGGCGCAGAACGAATGGCTCACTCACTGGGAAGAGCGCTGGGCCGCGCCGCGCATTCACGGGCGCAAGAAGCGGCAGGTGCTCGAGATGTTTCAGGAGGAGAAGCCGCACCTTCGCCCGCTGCCGGCGGAGCACTTCCGCTACTTCAAATACGGGAAGCGCACGGTCGACGACGCGGGACTCGTGCAGGTCGATGGGTCGTATTACGCCGCGCTCCCGGCCGCACCGCACACCGAGGTCACGGTGCGCATCTATGACCGTGAGATCGAAATCCTCAATGCGGCCGGTCAGTGCCTGCGACGTCACCCGAGGTCTTCGCGTAAGGGCAGCTTCACACTGGAGAGTGGAGACCGACTCTTCAATCCATCACGCGAGACCGGTCGGCTCCTGGTCAAAGCCCAGCGCATTGGCCCGCACACGGCAGCTTTTGCCCATGAACTCTTTGCTCGCCTCGGGCGTCCCGGCCAGCGGGCACTCTATGGCGTGGTCCAGCTCACACGCACCTACCCGAGAGCCGCTGTCGAGGATGCGTGTGGACGTCTGCTGAAGAGCCAGTGCTTCTCCTACGCCGCTCTGAAACGTGTCCTCGAACGCACGCACGCTGCTGCGGACCCGAAGACAGCTGCCACGCTCACGCAGTCCGGTCCCGAGATCCGCGACATCACCGACTATCAAGCTTTCTGGGACTCGCATTCCCGCACCTCGCCCTCACACTCAGGAGCAGACTCATGCCCATGTCCATCAGCGAGCTCGAACGCGCTCTGCGCAGCCTGCGCCTCTCCGGTATGACCGCCACTCTGGAAGCGCGCGCCCTGCAGGTGGCCAATCACGAAATGGATTTCGTCGAAGCCTTCTCCTGGCTGGTCCAGGACGAGCTCGATCGCCGCCGCTCGCGCCTGCTCGATCGCCGCCACGCGCTCTCCGGCCTGCCGGACGCCAAAGACCTCAACAGCTTCGACTGGAGCTACAATCCGAAACTGCCCAGACGCGATGTGCTCGAATTGGCTACGCTGAAATTCATTGACGCCCGTGAGGACGTGCTCGTCATCGGCCCACCTGGCACCGGGAAAAGTCACGTCGCCAAAGCTCTGGGCACCGCCGCCGTGCGCCGCGGCTACAAGGTCCATTACCGCGAAGCGCACCAGCTGATCGATGACATTACGGAAGCACGCGAACTCGGTGAGCTACGAAAGCTGCGCGCGCAGATCGCAAACGCGGAACTGCTGGTCATTGATGATCTCTTCCTGCGAAAACTCCCACCCCAGGCAGGTGACGAACTCGCCGACGTGCTAATGACTCGTTATGAGAAGGCGTCGACCATCATCACATCCAACCGGCCCTTGGAGGACTGGACGCGGCTGCTCGGTGATGTGGTAGTCGTTACGCCGCTACTCGACCGTCTCATGCACCACGGTCACCTGCTCAAATTCGAAGGCCAGAGCTGGAGGCTGAAGGAAGCAGCGGCGCGTGCTGCAAAGCGCGCAGCGTCACATTAACTTGAACTGTCCCGCCGCTGTACACGGGTGGGGATTTTGACCCGGCCACGGGGTGAGGAGTTTGAGGTGGCCACCGGGGGCCACGACAACAATCGCGACTCATACATGAATGCGCTCGCTGAAACCGAGAACATGAGCCGCATCCAGTTTCGCGAGTGGTTCCCTCAAATTGTCTACAATCACCATCAATCCGGACCGGCCGGATCGGTCCTGTTTGCGCCACCGTTCCGCGATCCGTTCAACTACAATTTCGACCCGCTCATTCCGGCGCAGATCGATGCGGTGGGTGCGGCGATGCATTCACGCTTCATCGCGGAAAACAAGCCGGGTGCGGTCACGAGACGCGCTACCAGCTACTCGACCTGGTGGAACGGCGGCGTCCGCACGACGGTCTATTTCCACAACATGATCGGTCTGCTGACTGAGACGGTCGGCAGTCCGACGCCGAGCGAGATTCCATTCGTCCCGAGATACCAGCTGCCGACATCCGATGTATTCATGCCGATCGAGCCGCAAAAGGTATGGCATTTCCGGCAGTCGATCGATTACTCGGTGACCGCGAACTATGCAGTGCTGGACTACGCGTCGCGCCAGCGCGAGACGCTGCTTTACAATATCTATCGCATGGGTCGGAATTCGATCGAGCGTGGCAGCCGTGATCACTGGACGCGCGGCGCATGGGATGTCGAGCGTGCGCGCGCGGCTTATACGGCAGACTCGTTGCAGGCCCTCGCCAATCGCGCGACCGACAGCACGCGCACCGGTACGAGCCGCCGGCCTCGCTATGAAACGACCGTCAAATACTTCAACATGGTGCGCGACTCGGCGAAGCCTGATGCCAGAGCCTACATCTTGCCCGCCCATCAGCCGGACTTCGCGACCGCGACCAAGTTCGTGAACGCGCTCATCAAGAGCGGCATCACGGTTCACCGGGCGCGCTCTGCATTCGCGGTCGGCGGCAAGTCGTACCCGGCAGGCAGCTATGTCGTGAAGACTGCGCAGGCGTTCCGCCCGCACGTGCTAGATATGTTCGAGCCGCAGCAGCATCCCAATGATTTCCAGTACCCGGGCGGTCCGCCCATCGCACCATACGACAACGCGGGTTACACGCTCGCGTATCAGATGGGTGTGCAGTTCGATCGCGTGCTGGATGGGTTCGACGGGCCGCTCGACGCAATCCAGGGGTTGGCGACCGTGCCGGCTGGCAGGATTACAGGTAACGCCAGGTCAGGCGGCTACACTTTCTCGCACGCGATGAATGATGCGTTCACGGCTGTGAACCGGCTGCTCGCCGCAGGCCACGACGTTTATTGGCTGCGCGACGCGGCCGGCACATTCTTCGTGCGTTCGCGTCCGGGACTCGACGCGGTGCTGCGAAGCATCGCGCAGGAGAAGGGTGTCAGCTTCACTGCCGCGCGCGCGCCAGCCGGCAATGCGCTCAAGCTGCGGCCGGTGCGCATCGCGCTCTGGGACCAGTACGGAGGCTCCATGCCGTCGGGCTGGATCCGCTACGTGCTGGAGCAATTCGAGTTTCCATTCGACGTCGTCTATCCCGTCACACTCGATGCCGGCAATCTGCGCGCGCAATACGATGTCATCATTCTGCCGAACGGCTCGCTGCCATCGCGCCGCGGTGATGGCGATGACTCGGAAGACAGCTCGACGGGTGACCTCGAACACGTGCCTGATGAGTGGCGTGCACGCATGGGCCGCATCACACAAGACAAAACTGCGCCTCAGCTCGCTGCATTTCTCGAGCAGGGCGGGGCGGTAGTTACGATCGGCAGTGGTACGCGGCTGGCGGAATGGCTCGGCGTGCCGGTCGAGGATGCGCTGACGCGCGAGGCCCGCGGTCAGCGGCGTGCGCTGCCGCGCGAGGAATTCTACGTGCCGGGATCGGTGCTCGAAGCGAAAGTAGACAATAGCCACCCTCTGGCTGCTGGTATGCGCGACCGCGTCGCCGTGCTGTTCGCCACCAGTCCGTCTTTCAGGCTCGGAGCGGACGCCGCAGCGCGCGGTGTGCGCGGCGTCGCCTGGTATGAGGGGAGTCCGCTGCGCAGCGGCTGGGCCTGGGGGCAGCCCCACCTCGAAAACACGTTCGCGGCCGTCGAAGCCCCGGTGGGCGCCGGCAAATTATTCCTGTTCGGACCGGAAATCACTTTCCGCGCGCAGCCCCATGGCACCTTCAAGTTTCTGTTCAATGCTGTGTATAGCAGTACCGCGGCCCCAGCTACCGTGCGCTGACATGCAGGTCTGGCTTTTGCCATTTGTTGACACGACTGTGCGGGACGCCACTCACATTCCGGAAGGATAGGTTTCGGGCGGCTCGCCATCGATCCGCACGGGCATGTGCAGCGGATGCAGCGCGTGGGATTCATCGACATAGAGCAGCGCATCATAGCGGCGTGGCATGACGGTCGGCACGTAGTTGCCAGCGCGCTCCCACGCCGGATCATAGACGACTCCGATCGCGCGCTGGCCGCGTTGCCGGTCCGCGTCGGCGCCGTTCAGCTCATTGCTGAAGAGCATTTTGTCATTCGCGCCGGCCTGATGCAGAAGGTCCTCCCAGCTGCCGCCCTTGGCCGGCGGTACCGGCATGCGCGCCATCTCGGCGCCCCACTCTTCGCCGGCAATCACGCTGCCGCGGTACGACGCGAAGCCCACGATGTATACGTCGTCCTCGCGCCATCGCTCACGGGCCAGCTGTCCCACGTTCACCATGCCTGCGCGCTGCATATCGGTCGCGCGCGCATCGCCAACGTGCGTGTTGTGCTCCCACACAATCGCTTTCGCGCCCGGCCCGTAATGGTTAAGCAGGCGCTGCAGCGTCTCGATCATGTGCGTGTCGCGCAGATTCCATGAGTCGGGACCGCTCAGCATCATCGCGCGGTAATAGCGTTCCGCGTTGAGTGCAACCATCGCATTCTGTTCCGCGTTGAAGTACGCATCGCGGCCGTCCTCCTTGTACTGGGGCGCGTTACGGCGCAGCTCGATCAGGATGCGCAGCGTTTCAGCTTCACAGGAGGTCGGAACCAGCGCGGTCGCACGCGCATAGGCGTGCACGTCCTGGTGGTAAGGATCGAAGCATGCGTACGCGCGGCGCGCGCGGCCCGCCGCGTCCGGATCGACCCGCTCGAGATAGCGCACCACGGCTTCGATCGATTCCCACAGCGAATAGACATCCAGGCCATAGAAGCCGACGCGTTCAGCGCGTGGCAGGTCGTGGTTGTGGCGGCGCAGCCACTCGGCCAATGCAATGACTTCCTCGTTGGCCCACAGCCATGTAGGCCAGCGTGCAAAGGCATGCGCGACATCGTAGGCGCTCGAACCGGCATCCGGATATTGTTTGACGTAGCGATTCAGATGATAGCAGTCGGGCCAATCGCCTTCAACGGCGATGAATGAAAACTGCTTTTCGCGCACCAGACGCTGACTGATGCGGGTCCGCCATTCGTAATACTCGGAGGTGCCATGCGACGCCTCACCCAGCAGGACAATGCGGCGCTCGCCGACGCGGTCGAGCAGCGCATCAAGGTCGTGGTCGTCGCGCAGGGGACGTTCCACCCGCGCGATCAGGTCGGTAAGCGGAGGCCGGGCCATGAAGCGCATCGGTGTTGCGAGATGCATGCCTCCACGACTGCGCGTAGATTGCCAGCATGTCTAGCGCACAATACACCGTGGTCTATGACGGGAACTGTCGAGTGTGCACCCGCATCGTGAAACTGCTGGCGAGGTGGGGACGCGGCATACTCGAAATCGCGCCAGCGCAGGCGGCCGGCGTGCGCCAGCGTTTTCCGTGGATAGCGGAGGCCGACTACGAGGAGAGCCTGCAACTGATCGGTCCAGGTGGCCAAACCTGGCAAAGTGGTGCCGCCATCGAGCAATTGCTCACAGCCCCGCCGCGAGGCCGCCTGATCTCATGGATTTTCCGGATTCCATTTGTGCGCACGCTGATGGATCGACTATATAGGTGGTTCGCCCGGCATCGCTACAAACTCGGTTGCGGAGAACACTGCTCATATCGTGGCAAAAACACAGCCGACGCCTGACAAGCCTGATCGCATTCTGCTCGAATTCGCGCCCCTCATCTATGTGGCCTGGTCGGATGGTGAGCTGACGGAAGCCGAGATCGCCCGGATTCGTGCGCGCAAAGCGCGCACGCCGGTCAACGCACCGGTTCAGCGCGTGCTGGACGAGTGGCTGAATCCGGCGCAACCGCCGACACCCGCCAAGCTCTACAAGCTGCTCGACATGATGCGCGCCGCCAGTGGCCGCACCAAGCGAAAATTCGCGTCCCTCTCGGAATTCGGCCGGTTTCTCGCGCGCGCCGACAAAAACGCGGCTGACGGCGCGGCCACGCCGGAGCTGCTGGCGATGCGCGAGGTCGAGGACGCACTCGGCGTGGTCGGCGACGAGGCAATGCGTGCGATCCTTGGTCCGATCACAACGACCGAACAGGGGTCCGCGCCGTTCGAGATCGATCCGGACCAGCTGGCGCTGTTCGTCGATGCAGAGCGCTACGACATTCGCCGCTACGTTTTCAACGTGCTGCAGCGTCCGGTCTTCGACCGATCGGGCATCGGCGCTGCGGACGAGTATCGCGAGCGCGTGTTCTCGTGGTGCAAGGAATTGGCGCGGCTTGGTGTTTCGTCCTACGGCTATCCTCGGCAATACGAAGGTGAAGGCAACATTCCCAAGGCGATCGCGGCGTTCGAGACGCTCGCCTTCCATGACCTGAGTCTGCTGGTCGAATTCGGCGTGCAATTCGGGCTGTTCGGCGGCAGCATTCTCCAGCTGGGCACGCGCAAACATCACGAGAAGTACCTGCGCGCTGTCGCCGTGCTCGATTTGCCGGGGTGCTTTGCGATGACCGAAACCGGTCATGGCTCCAACGTGCGCGACCTCGAGACGATTGCCTCGTACGACATCGGCACGCGCGAGTTCGTCATTGACACGCCGGCCCGGTCCGCCTGGAAGGACTACATTGGCAATGCCGCTCTGCACGCGCGCATGGCCACCGTATTTGCCCAGCTCGAGGTGAACGGCCAGGAGTATGGCGTGCACGCGTTTCTGGTACCGTTGCGCGACGCCGATGGCAATACGCTTCCCGGTGTCCGAATCGAGGATTGCGGGCGCAAGATCGGCTTGAACGGCGTCGACAACGGCAGAATCGCGTTCAACGGCGTGCGCATTCCGCGCGACAATCTGCTCGACCGTTTCGGTAGCGTGCAAGAAGATGGGAGCTACAGCAGCTCGATTGCCGGTGCCAGCAAGCGCTTCTTCACCATGATCGGCACGCTGGTCGCCGGCCGCATCAGCATTGCGGCCGCATCGGTGAGCACGAGCAAACTCGGATTGAACATTACGACCCACTATGCGCAACAGCGGCGTCAATTCGGGCCGGAGAGCGCGCCGGAAGTGCCACTCCTGAGTTACCGGTCGGTGCAGCACCGGCTGTTGCCGCTGATCGCGCGTACGTACGCGCTCGACTTCGCGATTCACGACACGGTTCGCAAGTTCACTGAGCATATCGACGGCGACCGCGAGATCGAGCTGCGTGCAGCCGCATTGAAGGCAGCAGCATCGAGCCACGCTACCGATGCGCTTCAGTACAGCCGCGAGCTGTGCGGTGGTCAGGGCTACATGTGGGAGAATCGTATCGGTGAGCTGCGCGCCGATACCGACGTCTTTACGACTTTCGAGGGCGCCAACAACGTCTTGTGGCAGCTGGTCGCGCGCGGCCTGCTCACCGAGCTGCGCGAACAGTTCGAAGAGATGCGGCTCTGGACGGCGGTGCGGCATGTGACCGTGCGGGCCGGCGCGGCCGTAGCCGAGCTGAATCCGGTCATCACGCGCAAAACCGACGATGAGCATCTGCGCGATCCGGAATTCCACGCCGCCGCGCTGCGCTATCGTGAGGACCGGCTGCTGCGGTCGGTTGCTGCGCGACTGCGCAAGCTGATTGCCGATGGCCGCGATTCATTCGACGCCGCCAATGAATGCCAGGACCATCTCATCAAGCTGGGTGAGGCTTACGCGGACCGCATCGCGCTCGAAAGTTTTCAGGCTCGCAGCCGCAAAACAGGAGATCGCGCGGTGAAGGAAGCGATGACCAAGCTGTGTGCGCTCTATGCCCTGGCTACGATCGAGGCCGGTCGCGCCTGGTATCTGGAGAGCGGATACGTCGAAGCCGCGAAGGCCAAGGCGATCCGCTCAGTGGTCGTTCGACTATGCGACGAGCTGCACGAATACGCGCCGCTCGTGACTGACGGTTGGGGCATACCGCTTCGCTACCTGCCGCCTATTGCACGACAAACTGAGGGAGCATGAGATGAGTCCAAGAACCCCCGAGATTCAGCGGCTATCGGAGCGCATGACCTACCTGGCGAGTGCGTTCCGCGGTTTTGGCGAGACCGTACCCGGGCTGCGCGTGGATGTCGTCGGCTACATGGCGGACAGCGACACGATGATTCATCCGATCGCCGGCTTCGAAGTCAGACTGCAACGCGAGAACGCCGGTGCCGGCGTGTCGCTCTACATTTCAGCTAGCTATGCGGAGCTGACGGCCTGGACGGCAAAGGGAACCGAGCTGCGCAAGGGCGGTGCGCGGCGTGAGCGTTTCGACGTCGATTTCGGGGAAGAGGATTATCAATGGGGCGATTCGGCGTTCGAAGAGCCGCAGGAGCTAGCGCACGAGCTGCTCGGCTACATGCAATTCAATCTGGATGCGATCTCGAAGTAACCGCGCGCTCCTTGTGCGCGCTGACGCTCTTTCTCGAACTCTGAGCCGGGGCTAGCTTTCGCTCGTATGTGCGGTCGCTTCACGATCACCGCGGAGGGCGAAGTCATACGGGCCGAGTTCGGCCTGCCGGACGTGCCCTTCGATTACCGGCCTCGCTACAACATCGCGCCAACGCAGGATCTATTGGCGATCGTTAATGACGGCAGCCGGCAGCGCGCCGGCTGGATGCGCTGGGGGTTGGTGCCTCCGTGGGCGGACGAGCCCTCGATCGGCACGCGCATGATCAACGCGCGCAGCGAGACGATTGATGCGAAGTCTGCGTTTCGCGAAGCGTTCGAGCGGCGCCGCTGCCTGGTGGTAGCGGATGGCTACTACGAGTGGCGGCACGTCGGCGGAATCAAAATTCCCATGCGGATTCATCTCGCTGACCACCGGCTATTCGCGTTTGCCGGGCTCTGGGAGCGTTGGTCGCGACGCGGCGCAGAACCGCTCGTGACGTGCGCGATTATGACGACGTCGCCCGCGCCATCAATTGCTTACATTCATGATCGGATGCCGGTGATTCTGTCTGCCGAAAATCGTATGCGCTGGCTCGAGCGGGACGCCGATCCCGAATCGCTCAAGCAGATGCTGCGGCCTTATGATGGTGACGACCTGCACGCCTATTCGGTAGCGCCGCTCGTCAACTACGTCGATAACGATTCACCCGATTGCATCACCCCCGCGGAACCGCCCGCGACGACTGAGCAGACGACACTCTTCTAATGCGCTATTTCCCGCTCGCCCTCATCATCATGACCGTGACGACGGACGAGTCCGCGGCGCAGCTGCGGCCGGATGTGGCCGGTGCCGAAGCGGCCGTGGTAGCGGATCATCCGCTGGCCGCGAGCGCGGGCGCGGATGTCTTGCGACGAGGCGGCAATGCCATGGACGCGGCCATCACGATGGCGGCAGTGCTGGCGGTCGTGCGGCCGCACATGAACGGCGTCGGCGGCGATGCGTTTCTACTTTACCGCGAGGCAAAGAGTGGACGCGTATATGCGCTCAACGGCAGCGGCCGCTCGGGCGCCTTCGCGACGCCGCGTTTGTTTCGCGAACGCGGTCTGCTCGAAGTCCCCGACACCGGTTTACTGTCGGTCACCGTGCCAGGTGCGGTGCGCGCGTGGTCGGACGCGCTGCGCCGTTTCGGCACGTACGGCTTCGGTGCGGCGTTGCAGCCGGCGATCCACTATGCGGAGACCGGATTCCCCGTATCTCGAAAACTAGCTGCCGACATCGCAGCCGATCGGGCGCAACTCGAGCGTGACGGCGAGCTCGCGCAAGTGTTTCTGCCCGGTGGCCGACCACCGCACATAGGCGCGCTGCTTCAGCAAAAAGACCTGGCGCGCTCGCTGCGCATCCTGGCCGAGCAAGGCGCGGATGCACTGTATGCAGGCGAGCTGGCGCAGCGCGTGGCCGCGTTCTCCGTGAGCGAGGGCGGGTTGTTCACGCTGTTCGATCTGGCCAACCACTCGTCGACCTGGCAGGAGCCGCTTACCACGCAATACGGCGACTTGCGCGTCTATGCGTCGCCGCCGAACTCGCAGGGCATCGCGCTGCTCATGCAGCTGAACGTAGCGCACCATTTCGACCTGCAGCGGCTGGGCCAGAATACCGCGTCCTACATCAACACGCTGGTCGAGATCAAGAAGCGCGTGTTCGCCGAGCGTGACCGATACGTAAGCGATCCGGCTTTCTTCGATGCGCCGCTGGAGCGGCTGCTCTCGCGCGATCATGCGCGTGACATTGCGCGCGGCCTTTCCGACTACACCAGCCCAGCGCAAGAGCAAGACGATCGGTCCGGCACTGGCGATACGGTTTTCCTGTGCGCCGTTGACAAGCAAGGCAACGCGGTCGCCTTGATCCAGAGTCTCTACGAGTCGTTCGGCAGCGGCCGGATGGTGCCCGGCACCGGCATTGTGCTGCACAATCGGGGCGCGCTTTTCACGCTCAACGAATCGCACGTGAATGTGATTGCGCCCAACAAGCGGCCATACCATACGCTTGCGCCCGGCCTGATCACGCGCGCCGATGAGCTCTACATGGTCTTCGGCACGCCTGGCAGTGACGGCCAGAGCCAGACCATGCTCCAGGTGCTCAACAACATCGCGATATTCGGCATGACGCCCCAGGAAGCCGTCGATGCGCCGCGCTACCGGTCGTATGCGGATGGCATGCTGCTGCTCGACGGCGGCATCAGTGCACGCACGCGCGGCGAGCTGGAGCGGCGCGGGCATCGGGTGGTCGTGCGCGATACGCCGTCTTCGGAGCTTGGCGGCGCACAGGTCATACTGCGGCTGCCCTCAGGCGTGAAGATGGTCGGCGCCGATCACCGGCGGGAGGCTTTTGGGATAGCATGGTGATTTTTAGAACACCGGATTAGAACTTCGGATTAGAAAACCGGATTAGAACAGCGGATTAGAACCTCGGATTAGAAAACCGGATTAGAACAGCGGATTAGAACAGCGGATTAGAACTTCGGATTAGAAAACCGGATTAGAACAGCGGGATTGAATCGGGCTCGATTTACTATCGGATCGCCCAATTGAAGGCACGATAATGTATGGATGTCGTACGAGAATCTGCGGGCGTATCAGGCCGCGCAACAGCTCCGAGCTGAGGTCGACAAGCTCAAGAAAGTCCTTGTTGCGGGATTCGAAGACCTGTTCCAGCATGTTGATGAAGCGGTTGACTCGATCATGAACAATCTTGCCGAAGGAAATACGTCGGTCTATACCGGAAGGCGCATAAACTATTATGACATCGCGGCAGGATCGACTCGGGAAGTCCGCGGTGGATTGCGATCACTGGATTGCCGCGGCGCTTTCAACGGAGCGAGCGTATTTCGAGCGGTAGTCCTGACGCTTTCGATCTCGAAAATGATCGCGGCCCTTATCGCGAGAGAGGCCGCAACTCTAACCCCCAACAACCCCCGCCCAAAGCCGAATTTCTAAGCCGAATTTCTAGCCGAATTTCCAAGCCGAATTTCCAAGCCGAAGTTCTAAGCCGAAGTTCTAAGCCGAAGTTCTAATCCGGTGTTCTAATCCGATTTTCTAATCCGAAGTTCGTAACTTCAGAGCACCGACCTGATCTTCGTCAGCAGCATATCCACCCCAACCAGATTGTAGCCGCCGTCCGGTATAATCACGTCCGCGTAGCGCTTGCTGGGCTCGACGAATTCCAGGTGCATTGGTCGCACGGTCGCTGTGTATTGCTCGATGACCGATTCGGGGCTGCGGCCACGCTCCTGAATGTCGCGCTTCAGCCGGCGAATGAAGCGGAGATCCGCGTCCGTATCCACGAACACCTTGATGTCCATCATGCGGCGCAGCTCCGCGTCCCACAGGATCAGGAGGCCGTCGACAATGATGACTTTGCGCGCTTGCGCGGTTTCGGTTTGCGCGGCGCGGTTGTGTTGCGTGAAATCGTAGACGGGCACCTGCACCGGCTTGCCGGCCTTGAGCATGTTCAGGTGCGCGACCAGCAGCGGCGTCTCGAGGGAGTTCGGATGGTCGTAGTTGATGCGCGTGCGATGGTCCAGAGAAAGCTCACTCACATCACGATAGTACGAATCGTGATGGATGACTGTGACCTGCTGCCTGCCGATGTTGCGAGTGATCTCGCGGACGACCGTCGTTTTGCCGGACCCGCTGCCGCCGGCCACGCCAATGATTACCGGAGCAATAGCGATATCACTTGCTAGAAGCGCCAGGACAGACCGACGCGAAACATTACGAGATGCGAGTTGTCGGGCTCGATTGCGACCGCAGCGTCGGCGTTTTGCGTTCGGATGTAACCGGCAACGCGCGGATTGAAATTCGTCTCATCCCAGATGATGATGTAGTCCTCGAAGCCAACCTGGAAAGCGAGGCGTCCACCGGTGAGCGGCAGTTCGGCTTCCGCGCCGAGGTTCAAACCCCAGTGGTCCGCGACCTCGTCGCCGCCTGCCGGCGTCAACGGGTTGGTCTTTGGCACATCGTGAATGAAGACCGGTGCGGCCGTGATGCTCGCGTTCAGGCGACGCAGCTGGACGTCGGGACGAACTTCTCGCAGCCTCAGTGCCAACCCGGCCTTGACCATCCAGAGCGTGGCACCATCGGTCGCGTAGGCGATTTCGTCCTCGAAATCGAGCAGGTCACCCTTGCCGCGGCTCGACCACACGACACCGCCGATCGCGCTGAAGCGCTGCCAGAAACGATACTCGGCGTTCGCACCGAACGAGATGCTGCTGCCATACTCCAGCTCGTACTCGCGCCCGCCCACGCCGCCGCCGGTGAAGACAGTCGCAAACCCCTCCTGCGTGAAGCCGGGGCTGACACCGATCCACGGTGTCACGCGTAGAACAGGCCCCCAACCCGGATCGCCCTGCGCCTGGGCCACACACGGAAGTGCTGCCAGTGTCGCAAGCGCACACACCCAATGCCGTTTCATGAACTCGTTCTCCAGTTTTCTGATTAGGGTGCCACGGGGAGGCTTCGGCCAATGTATGGGTGAAAGCAACGAAAGATCAAGACATTTCGCGTCGCTATCGCCGTCCCTATCGCTCTTGCGAGATCTCACGCAGCCGCTGCGCGGCGGCCCGCAGCGTTTCGATTCGCTTGCAGAACGCAAACCTGATCGAGTTTCTGCCGAGACGCGGCTCATGATAAAAGCTGGAGCCCGGAACCGTCGCGACACCGTTACCGGCGCCGGCGCTGCCGCCGCGCGTCAGCCACTTCGCGTAATCCACGTCGTTGCGTTCGCTCAATGCGCTGAAGTCGGCAAGGATGTAATAGGCGCCGGCGGGCGCCGAGCACTTGAAGCCAGCATCCTTCAATCCTGCATACAAGACAGCGCGACGTTCTTCGTAATCCCGGCGCAGCGAGACGTAGTACTCGTCAGGCAGCTGCTCCAGCGCAGCAGCCACACCTTCCTGAAGCGGCGCCGGCGCGCCCACCGTGAGGAAGTCGTGCACCTTGCGGATCGCGGAGGTGATGTCGGGCGGCGCGACCATCGTGCCGATGCGCCAGCCGGTCACGCTGAAGGTCTTGGATGCACCGCTGATCGTGATCGTGCGGTCTCGCATACCGTCGAGCATGGCGAGAGGAATGTGTGCACCATCGTAGAGAATGTGCTCGTAGATTTCGTCGGTGATGGCAATCACGTCGTACTTGCGGCATAGCTCGGCTATTGCCGTGAGCTCGTCCTTCGTGAAGACACGGCCGGTCGGATTGTTGGGCGTGTTGATGATGATGGCACGAGTCGCATCATTGAATGCGGCGCCCAATCGATCGAGATCGAGAGGCCCGTCCGATTCCATCGGCACCCACACCGGCCGGGCGCCACACAGAATCGCGTCCGGGCCGTAATTCTCATAGAACGGCTCGAACACAATCACTTCTTCGCCCGGATTTACTATTGCCAAAACCGCGGCGGCCATGGCTTCCGTAGCGCCGCACGTCACCGTAATCTCGCGCGCCTCGTCGACGGACATTCCATAGAATTTCTGGTATTTATCAGAAAGCGCCCGCCGCAGCCGGGGCGTGCCCCAGGTGACGGCGTACTGGTTGATGTCGGCGAGGATCGCCGCCGCGGCGGCCTTCTTGAGTACGTCCGGGGCCGCGAAGTCGGGAAAGCCCTGCGCCAGGTTGATCGCGCCACATTCGTTGGCGACACGGGTCATTTCGCGAATGACCGATTCTGTGAAACCGTGCGTGCGGTTCGCGGTTCGCATTTTCATGCGAGCAATTATAGACTGAATGCCATGCGAAAGGACACGTTCGGCAGCCGATCCACTCTCAAGGTCGGCTCACAAAACTTCGAGATTTATCGGCTCGACGCGGTAGAGAAAGCCGGCCTTCCAGTCGGCAGACTGCCATACTCGTTGAAGGTCTTGATGGAGAACCTGCTGCGGCTGGAGGACGACTCGGAAGAAGCGGCAGGCGATGTCGAAGCGCTGGCCCGCTGGAACCCCAAAGTCGCGTCGGATCGTGAGATCAATTTCACGCCGGCGCGCGTGCTGCTCCAGGATTTCACCGGCGTGCCGGCAGTCGTCGATCTCGCTGCCATGCGCGATGCAATGAAGCGCATGGGCGGCGATCCTACCAGGATCAATCCGCTGTCACCCGCCGAGCTGGTCATCGATCACTCAGTACAGGTCGATGAGTTCGGGACCCGACTGGCATTTCGCCGCAACGTCGAGCTGGAGTATGAGCGCAACCGCGAGCGCTACCAGTTCCTGCGCTGGGGACAGGTCGCGTTCGACAATTTCCGCGTCGTGCCGCCCGGCACGGGCATCGTGCATCAGGTCAATCTCGAATACCTCGCGCGCGTCGTCTTCCACAAGGAAGGCGCCCAGCCGTGCGCGTATCCCGACACGCTGGTCGGCACCGATTCGCATACTACGATGGTGAACGGTTTGGGCGTGCTCGGCTGGGGCGTCGGCGGCATCGAAGCAGAAGCGGCAATGCTTGGACAGGCGGTCGCAATGCTGATCCCGCAGGTCGTCGGCTTCCGGTTGAAGGGAGAACTGCCGGAAGGCGCAACCGCAACCGATCTCGTGCTCACGGTCACCGAGATGCTGCGCAAGAAAGGTGTGGTCGGAAAGTTCGTCGAGTTCTACGGGCCCGGCCTGGCGACGCTGCCCGTCGCCGACCGCGCGACCATTGCGAACATGGCGCCCGAGTACGGCGCGACCTGCGGCATCTTTCCGGTGGACGCGAAAACGCTTCACTACCTCGAGTTTACGGGGCGCTCGAAGGAGCACCTCGCGCTGGTCGAAGCTTACACGAAAGAGCAGGGCCTCTTCCACACGAAGCACACGGCTGAGGCAGAGTATTCGGACACGCTCGAGCTGGATCTTGCCGACGTCGAACCAAGCATGGCCGGACCCCGGCGGCCGCAGGATCGCATTCCGCTTGCCGCGGTGAAGCAGTCGTTCGTGCAGGCCATGGCGATGGTACCGGCGGTAACAGGCGGGACGGAAACGGCCGCGGGTGCCGTGCCGGTCGCGTATGACGGGAATGAGTTCGAGCTGCGCAACGGCGCGGTCGTCATTGCGGCGATCACGTCGTGCACGAATACGTCGAATCCGTCGGTGATGATCGCGGCTGGACTGGTCGCGCAGAAGGCAGTGGCGAAAGGACTGACGCGCCAGCCGTGGGTGAAGACGAGTCTGGCACCAGGCTCGAAAGTCGTGATGGACTACTACGAGGCGGCAGGGTTGATCGAGCCGCTCGAGCAGCTCGGCTTCAACCTGGTCGGTTTCGGCTGCACTACCTGCATCGGCAACAGCGGTCCGCTGCCGGATGAGATTTCGGCTGCCGTCGACCAGGGCGGGCTGGTGGTCGCCGCCGTGCTGAGCGGCAATCGCAATTTCGAGGGACGCATCAACCCCGACGTACGCGCGAATTACCTCGCATCACCGCCACTCGTGGTTGCCTACGCGCTGGCTGGCCGCGTCGATGTCGACTTGTACAACGAGCCGATCGGCACGGGCAAGGATGGCCGGTCGGTCTTTCTGAAAGACATTTGGCCGAGCCAGGATGAAATTCAGAAGGTCGTCGAACAAGCGGTGCAGCCGTCGATGTTTCGCGCGCAGTACGCGCACGTGTTCGAGGGTGACGATTTATGGCGCACGCTGCCGACGCCGGCCGGCGCATTGTTCGAGTGGGAAGCGACGTCGACGTACGTCAAGCATCCGCCCTACTTCGTCGACATGCCGCGCACGCCCGCGCCGGTGCAGGAAATCCGCGGCGCGCGCTGTCTCGCGCTGCTCGGTGACAGCATTACGACCGATCACATCTCGCCGGCCGGCTCGATCAAGGCGAACAGTCCGGCCGGCAGGTATCTGATCGACCACGGTGTCGAGGCGCGCGACTTCAATTCGTACGGTTCGCGGCGCGGCAATCACGAAGTCATGGTGCGTGGCACCTTCGCGAACATCAGGCTCCGCAATCGCATGACACCGCTGGTAGAAGGCGGCTTCACGAAGCATCTGCCGGACGGCGAAGTAATGTCGATTTACGACGCGGCGATGCGCTACCAGGCGGAAGCCACGCCGCTCATCGTGGTTGCCGGCCAGGAATACGGCACCGGCTCTTCACGCGACTGGGCAGCGAAAGGACCGCTGCTGTTGGGCGTGCGCGCCGTGATCGCGGAAAGCTTCGAGCGCATCCATCGCAGCAACCTGATCGGCATGGGCATTCTGCCGCTGCAGTTCGTGAACGCCAGCGCGCAGTCGATCGGCTTGACCGGCGACGAAGTTTTCGAAATCGTTGGCATCGAGAGTGTGCTATCGAAGCCGGGGTCGTTCCTGACCGTGCGCGCGGATGGCAAGGAATTCACGGTCAACGGACGCGTGGATACACCGCAAGAGGCCGGTTACTATCGGCACGGCGGGATTCTTCAGTATGTGCTGCGATCTTTGATGTGACTGTGAGACTGTGAGAATGTGGGAGTGTGAGAATGTGGGATACCAGATGTCTCAC
>JBQTID010000030.1:0-4153 GCA_052389275.1 Gemmatimonadota bacterium
CACCGGCCCGCTCGAGCGACGTGCTCTGCGGGCCGGGATATAAAGGTAGCAGGTTTCGAGTGGAAAGTCAAAGCGGCATACCCGATCGCCTGCGGGGTTTGAGTTCGGCCGGCCAGAACCGGCCGCCTGGCGTCGCGTGGGTTACCATGGGACGCGCCGCGGTCGTCACACCCTGAAGCCGGTCGTATGCCAGCGAGCACCGCACCAGACTGGAATGGAAAGGCCCGCACCGTTCGCGCTTCAGCGTCCCACACTTCGAGCGCTGGGTTGTCGTTAATGAGCGCGACCGTCGCGAATTGACACATCCTGTCGGCGATCGCGAACATTTCGCCATCGACATCCGGTACGCCATTGTCATTCGTATCGGCGAATCCGAAATGCAGGCCGCAATCTCGCTTCACGATTCCTGTCAGCCGCGAGCCTTCGCGCCACCGTGCCACTGCGAGATGTGCGCCGGACGGCGCGTAAGCGACGCGACCACCGAGCGCCTCCGGGAAGTTGATGGTCGTGACCCTATGTTCCTGATCCCAATCCGATGTGGGATAGCGCTCCGCGTAAACTTCGAAACAGTTCACAAGCATTGGCACGTCTTCGAAGCCGCCCAGGCGGTCGCCCGACGTCGTACGTCGGCCGTCTCTGGTCACAGCAATGCGCGCTTCACGCACGACTCGGGCGGTGTGTGTGAAGGTTCGGAGGTCGTGGTCACCATCGTCTGCAAAGCACGAATAGTTCTGGACAAGGTTGACATCGATCGTGAAGGCCATGCTGTCGGCATCGTGTGACAGCGAAACCGACGGCCGCGAACGGCCGTTGACAACGCCGGCGAAATAGACGGTGTCGATCTGATTCCAGATCTCATCGCCTACGGATTGCCACGTGAAAGTCGTAGGATTGAAATGGAAACCGCCTAAATCGGATACGATCCAGCGGCCGCCGTGTGACGTGATCAGCTCGCCCGGCGGCTCCGTCATCGGCAGCAGCTCCAGTTCGCCATTCTCGCGTTCGACATTGATCCCGTTCTGAGCAGCGTACAGCATGTTACCACACAGTGGCGCGCCGGGCCGTGAAGCGGCACGCTTGAGCGCTTCGTATGCATTTAGTACGGGAATGGTTTCCGCGTAACTGTTGCCGGCGCGCGCACCTTCGACCAAGTAACGGCGTACGAGCGCGGGCGTGAGTCCCGGATCAAATGAGAACAGCAGTCCCGCGGCTGCTGCGACGTGTGGCGCCGCGAAGGATGTGCCGCTCCATAGGCCGATAACCGTCGTGTTGCGGTAACTAGATACGAACTCGCCTGGCGCGGCAATCGTGACTCGTGGCCCGCGGTTACTTTGAGATGACAGTGCAAAGTTTCCGAGGAGTGGCTGAGCGATGGCAGCCACTATTACGACGTTGCTTCCAAACTCGGGCTCGTTAACGAGCTGTGACCATGGCTGCCAATAGGCATCCGTAGATTCGTTTCCTGCCGAAATCACGAACAGCGGCAGCGTATTGCGCCGCATTAGTCTGCGCAGCTCGTCGCGAATCAGACTCGACGTGTAGAAGATGAGCATCGTGTCGGCGTGCGTCCCTGGCGCGCGCCGCCACTCCAGTCCACTTGAAATGTTGACCACGCGTGCGCCGGTCTGAACAGCTCTGCCGACCGCCTGCAGAGTACTCGCCATTGTCAAACGCCCGTTCCTGTCAACCCGCTCATGCAGATTGATACGCGCATGCCACATGATTCCGGTCATCCCGACGCTGTCCGCTCCTCGCGCGCCGATGATTGATGCAATCGCGCCGCCGTGATTGAGCTGCGTTGTGAACAGACCGACTCGGTCCCGCACATCAACATTGGGAGCCAGCTCCGTCGGAACCGGAAACTCGTGATCTACTACAGCGACCGAAATGGCCTTCGATCCAGTCTCACAGCCCCAAGCGAGTGGTGCAGAGATCGCCTCCGGCGCCCAGTTCTCGCCATCGGCAAGTCCCGTGTCGATCTGCCAGCGCCGCCAATCCACGCCATCCACCGGCTTTCGATAGTGTGGCGGCGTTAGGACATGCGGCGCCGCAACTCGCACGCTTACCATGCCCCCCAAAGCGCTGAGTGCGCGCTGGAGCGGGCCCAGCGTGCCGTGGTCGCTAATCCGAATAACGTAGTAGCCGTCATCAGGCGGCGTCTGAATACCACCGACAACCTCCCCGTCGATTGCGTCGACCGCCTGCTGCCGCTCTGATTGCGATGCTTCCAGTGCGAATCGGACCAGCACGATGTCGCGGGGAAAGAGCGGACCGCCGTCGTCGTACAACTTCTCGGTCGCAAACAGATCACTTGGGATTGAGTCTGGTGCTAGAGCAGGAACCGGCTCCGACGCTTTGCGTGCACGCACGAAGAACGTGATGCGGATCCGTTTGAGTCCGCGGTTGGCGTTCAACTCAATGATACGGCCGCCCGTAGCCGATCGCCTGAGGATCTGTTGGTCCGGATACACCCACATTGCGGTGTCGCCACTCACTGAATCCGCATTCGCAATGGTGAGCATGTCCTTCGAAGCCTGCACTAGGCCCCGCGGTTGCTGCACCACGAGATTATCTGGCACCGTGTAAACCATGACGGGCGCCCGGAGGCCACTCGTTCGGTCGTTTATCACGTGCACTGAAAGCGTAATGACACCACGTTGCAGATCGAAATCGATTGACCCGATCTCGGGCCGGAACGGACCACAGATGCTTCTCAGCGCAACTGCGCCGCGGTTCCCTTGTAATTCGATGTCGAACGATGCGCACCCGAGTTCCGTCGGCACGTCCATAACAGAGACCGATTGCTGCACCGCTGGCTCGGTCGCGCTATTGTCAGCCCAGCATGCGGAAAGCATGAACAAGAATACCAAGCCGAGCGCATGCTCAGCGCTTCGTCCAACTCTGGACTCAAACATACGGTGCTCTCCGCGGATAATCAGATGTGCTTCCGGTTGATCGACCTACTTACGATTTTCGAGAAAGTATTCAACAGCAACTCGGACGCCGGGCGTGCGTCTCAAATCCGCGAGGGCCGTGTGCAAAGGCGCGGTCGTGCCATCGTCCTTGATCTTTACGACATACATGCCCTCCAAGCCGATCGGCACGCCTCCGACAACGACGCCACCGATCGATGCAATCGCGCGTTTGCGTTGCGCGTGCGTTGCGGTCGGCTGGAATCCGATCATTACAATATTGCGCGGAAAAGCGACGCCCTCGTCCGTCACGATGTCATGGTCATCGAATAGGTCCGGCGGCAGAGTATCTGGCGGTTCCGGTGGTACCTCGAGGGAGTCTCTTAAGACGGCGATGGAATCAGGTCCCCCGGTCTGACTCGCTTGGTTGGACGTATTTGCTGGCGGCTGTTGCGGTCCGCACGCGACCATCGAAACGGTAACGCCGACGAACGGAATCCTTCTTAACAAGTTCACATTTCTCCTATGGTGACTGCGCTCGTCGCCAGATGTCTCATCTATCTCCATATGCTGAGTGGAATATTCGGCGAGTACGCAATGTAGAGCAATAGCGGAATGGGACAGTCGGCCTAGCCTTTGCCTCACCGTTAGTTCCTTAGCACCAGGATTTTGCGCAAACCGGCAAGAAAATGCTATACCGGCGCAGTTCCGGCGAGAGCGGGAATGACGAAGAATTGGCGCAGCTTAAGTGCGGCGATGATGGTGCGCTTGCCGAGCTTGGTTAGGTAGGTAGTACTTGTAGGTGCGGCCGATCTTCTTGATGAGGCCGTGCATACGCAGCGCTTGAGAATGCGGCCGTGTAATGGGATAGCAGCTTGCGCAGATTGCGATTCTGAAACCCGCTGATGTTGAATTCGACACGGGCGATGGTGAGGAAGAGCGTGAGGTCTTCGGAGTCGAGCAGGTTGAAGCCGCGGTAGGTGCGCTGCTGATCGGCAGCAGGGCGTGCGATCTTGTCGAGGTGATGATTGCCATCACTGGGATCATCGCAGCTGGAGATGAAGTCGAGATAGCGGTGGTTGGAGGCGAGGCGCCTCGTCCTCGACCGGCACCACGCCATCCATCATCAGAATCAGCTGCTCTGCCGACATGCGCTCCGACTTCATGCCCAATCTCTCGCGCCGCAGTTTCATGAGCTGCAACTCGAGATCGCTGTTCTTGCGCACCACCGCTGCCAGCGC
>JBQTID010000031.1:0-15865 GCA_052389275.1 Gemmatimonadota bacterium
GGCGCGGCCAATCGGGCGGCCGAATGATCTCGCGTTCGCTCACGCTTCCAGCTCCCTCAATCTGAACCTCTGCAGCTTGCCGGTGTTCGTGCGCGGCAACGCCTTCATGAATTCAATGCTGCGCGGATACTTGTACGGCGCGATCTGCTGTTTGACGAAATCCTGAAGCTCCTTCACCAGCGCAGCGCTTTCACTGAAGTCGGGTTTCAGCACCACGAACGCCTTGACGATCTGCCCGCGCTCCTCGTTCGCGACGCCAACCACGCCGCACTCCAGGACCGCCGGATGATCGAGCAGCACGTTCTCGACTTCCGGTCCCGAGATGTTGTAGCCGCTCGAGACGATCATGTCGTCCGTGCGCGCCTGGTACCAGAAATAGCCATCCGCATCCCTGCGATACGCATCGCCGGTCAGGTTCCAGCCGTTCCTCACGTACGCGCGCTGGCGCTCTTCATTCGCGAGGTAGCGGCAGCCGGTCGGGCCGCGCACCGCAAGCCTACCCACTTCGCCGATGGCGACGTCGTTCATATCATCATCGACGACGCGCGCCTCGTATCCCGGCACCGCCTTGCCGGTCGAGCCCGGGCGTATGTCCGCGCCACTCGCGCTGATGAAGATGTGCAGCATCTCGGTCGCACCAATGCCATCGATGATGTCGATGCCGGTAGCGTCGCGCCACGCGTTGAAGGTCGCGAGCGGCAGCGCCTCGCCCGCGGACACGCACTGCTTCAGGCTGCTCACGTCGAAATCGCCGAGCTTCGTCAGCATCGCGCGGTATGCGGTCGGCGATGTGAAGAGGATGGTCGGACGATGTTCCGCGATCGCTTCGAGCAAATGCGGCGGCGTGGCCAGCTCCAGCAGCAGCGTGGACGCGCCGATGCGCATCGGGAACAGTACCAGCCCGCCCAGGCCGAAGGTGAACGCGAGGGGCGGCGAGCCGCAGAAGATGTCGTCCGGGTCCGGCTTCAATACATAAGGCGGAAAGCAGTCACATACCGCGAGCATGTCCTGGTGGAAATGCACCGTGGCTTTGGCGTCACCGGTCGTGCCGCTGGTGTAGGCAATGATGGCGACGTCTTCCCTTCCCGTCCGCGCGTTGTCGAACGTTTCCGGTTTGGCTGCGATGCGGGCTCCGAGCTCGCTGAAATCCACGAGCGCGTGTGAGAGTGTGGGAGTGTGGGAGTGTGGGAGGGCCTGTTTCAGGTCGTCTGTGAACCTCGCGTCACAGATACTCAGATTGATCTGGGCGTGGTTGAGAATGTATTGCAGCTCTCTGCTTCTCAGTAGCGGCATCGTGCACACCACGATCGCGCCGGCTTTCAGGACTGCGAACCAGCACGCGACCAGCAGCGCGTTATTGGGCGCGCGCAGCAGCACGCGCTGGCCGGGCTGCACGCCGTAATCGTCCACCAGCACATTCGCGATCTGATTCGAGAGGGCGAGCAGCTGCGCGTAAGAGAGCTGCCCGCCGGGCCAGCGCAGCGCGCTATGATCGCCATCACCGCTTTCGACAATCCGATCGAGCAGTTCGGTCGCGGTGTTGATGTAGTCGGGATAGGCGAGCCCGGGAAGGCGATCGTAGTGCAGCTCCGGCCACAGCTCACGGGGCGGCAGATGATCACGGACGAAGCTATCCATATACCTGGGCTGCGATGATCAGCTTCTGCACTTCGCTGGTGCCTTCGTAGATGCGGAGCGCGCGAATTTCGCGGTACAACCGTTCGACGGTCGCGCCCCGGACGACGCCCATGCCGCCGTGGAGCTGAACCGCGTCATCGATCACTTTTTGTGCCTGCTCGGTCGCGAACAGCTTGGCCATGGCCGCCTCGCGCGTGATGCGCTTCGCACCCGTGTCCTTCTTCCAGGCCGCGCGATAGATCAGCAGTGCGGCGGCATCGATTGCCAGCGCCATATCGGCGATGCGCGCCTGCGTCAGTTGAAATTCCGACAGCGGCTTGCCAAACTGGGTGCGCGCGCGCGTGTGAGCGACTGCTTCGTCCAACGCGCGGCGCGCAAAACCGAGCGCCGCCGCGGCGACGCTGGTGCGGAAGACATCGAGCGTGCCGAGCGCGATCTTGAGGCCCGCGCCCGCTTCTCCGATCAGCGCGTCGGCTGAAACACGTGCGTCATCGAGTTTGATGGTGCCGAGCACATGCGGCGCGATCACGTCGAGTTGCTCTGTAACCGTAACGTTCGCGGCGTCTACGACGAATGCACCATACGCTTTCTCGCCGAGATCGGGGATGCGCGTGAACACCACGTAGTGATCCGCGATGCCGGCATTCGAGATCCAGGTCTTCTCGCCCGCCAGTACCCAATCATTCTCCTCCCGGCGCGCGGTCGCGCGCAACGCGCCGATATCCGAACCAGCTTCGCGCTCGGAAATCGCGAACGCGGCGATCTTCTCACCACGCGCGACCGGCGGCAAATACTTCTGCTTCTGCGCGTCGCTGCCGAACAATGAAATGGGGCCGCTGCCGAGTCCCTGCATCGCGAACGCGAAATCGGCAAGGCCGTGCTGGTATGCGAGCGTTTCGCGGATTAAACACAATGCGCGTACGTCGATCTCGCCGACCGCGTGCTTCAGCCAGCCGGCTTCACCGAAAAGCTTGACGAGCCGCCGGGTTTCCGCTGCGGCATCGTCGCCGACATCGCACACTCTCACACTCGCAAATTCCCACACTCTCCGAAACAACTCGCGGTGCGGTTCATCGAAGAATGGCCAGGCAGTATCCAGCATCAATTGCCCTCGAAAATCGGCTTTTCCTTGGCGACGAACGCGTTATAGGCACGCACGAAGTCTTCGGTCTGCATGCAAAGAGCCTGCGCCTCGGCTTCGGCTTCGATGGCCTGGTCGATGCTCATTGACCACTCCTCGTGCATCTGCTTCTTGGTAATGCCATGCGCGAAGGTCGGACCCGATGCGAGGGATTGTGCGAGTGTGAGAGTGTGCGATTGCAGCTCGGCGGGTTGGACAATGCGGTTGTAGAAACCCCAGCGCTCGGCTTCGTCACCACTCATCGTCCTGCCCGTGTAGAGCAGCTCTGCCGCCCTGCCCTGTCCGATAATGCGAGGCAGGATGGCACAGGCGCCCATGTCAGCGCCCGACAAGCCCACGCGCGTAAACAGGAAGGCAACTTTGCTGCGCGCGGTGCCGACGCGCAGATCACTCGCCATCGCGATAATGGCGCCCGCGCCGACGCAAACGCCGTCGATCGCCGCGATGATCGGTTGCGGGCAATGACGCATTGCCTTGACCAGGTCGCCGGTCATGCGCGTGAACGCGAGCAGCTCGTCCGTCCGCTTGTTCGCGCGCATCTGCACGAGTGGCCCGATGATGTCGTGAACATCGCCGCCCGAGGAAAAATTTTCGCCGGCGCCAGTAATGACGACAATTTTGATGTCACCATTCCGGGTGAGCCCCCGAAACGTGTCGCCCAGCTCCGCGTAGGATTCGAAGGTCAGCGGGTTTTTCCGTTCGGGGCGCGAGAGTGTGATGGTCGCGACCTTGCCATCTACCTGCCAGCCAAAACTTGTCGGATTCATTGCGTCTCTCCGCCATCGACCGCAAGTGCGTGGCCGGTGATGGCCGCGGCTTCGGCCGAGCAAAGATAGAGGACCGCCGCGGCGACCTCATCGGGTTTGATTAGCCGGCCAATCGGCACCGTCCGCTCGATCAGCTCGAGTGCGCCTGCTCGCGTGGTGGCACGACGCTCGGCAACGGCTGCAAGCGTGCGCTCCGTCATTTCGCTTTCCGTATATGAGGGGCATACCGCGTTGACGGTGACACCGGTGCGCGCCGTCTCCGCGGCGAGTGCGCGCGTGAAGCCGATGACACCGTGCTTGGATGCGCAGTATGCGCTGATGCGAGCGGCGCCCTTGAGCCCGGCAGTCGATGCAATGTTTACGATGCGGCCGCTGCCGGCGGCGGTCATGGCGCCGATCACCTGTTTCGTACAGAGGAAAGTTCCGGTGAGATTCACCGCGAGCATGCGGTTCCACAGCTCGAGCGTAGTCTCGGAAAGTGGTGCGGAGTCGGCCTGGCCGGCATTGTTGACCAGAATGTAGGGAGTGCCGTGCGCGTCGAGCGCGGCTTTGAATGCCTCCGTGACGGAGCGCTCGTCGGTCACGTCACATTGGATGATAGTGACGGGCGCGCCGGATTGCTGTGCGATTTCGTGGGCGGTCTCGTTCAGCTTCGCCGCATCGCGACCCATGATGGTAACGGTCGCGCCGGCGCGTGCGAGCGCGGATGCGATGGCCGCGCCGATGCCGCGGTTGCCCCCCGTCACGATGGCGTGGCCGAGACCGGACCTGCTTTCGGTTCTCACGAGCGGCGCATTGCCATATGTAGTCTCATGGCTCCTTTGAGCTAATTAGCCGGTTAGCGCGACAAAGATCAATTCGGGATGCGTCGCTCGTGAGAACCGAAAGCAGGTCCGGTGAGTCGCTCGAGCTGCTGTTTCCCCGTAAGGTATTGCAGCGGCCAGTCCTGGCCACGCCAGCCCAGCTGCACGGCCGCACGCAGCGTCCAGTTCGGATCGCTCAGATGCGGCCGCCCCAGCGCGACCAGATCCGCGCGTCCCGCCGCAACGATCGAGTTGACCTGGTCGATGTCGGTGATGTTGCCGACCGCGATGGTCGGTACCCTCGCTTCGTTGCGAATCCAGTCGCTGAACGGCGTCTGGAACATGCGACCGTAAACCGGCTTCGCCTGCATTGACGTCTGGCCGGTCGACACGTGAATGATGTCGGCGCCGGCATCGATGAATGCGCGCGCGATCTTCACCGCGTCCTGGCCGCCGATCCCCTTGTCCACCCAATCGACCGCGGAAATGCGAATCGACATCGGCCGCGCTTCCGGCCAGCGCGCACGCATTGCCGCGAACACTTCGAGGGGATAGCGCAGCCGATTCTCGAGCGAGCCGCCGTATTCATCAGTGCGCAGATTGGACAGCGGCGTGATGAAGCTCGACAGCAAATACCCGTGCGCGCAGTGCAGCTCGAGCATGTCGAAATCGCATTGCACCGCCATCTCGACGGCGCGCACGAACGCGTCACGCACTGCATCCATGTCCGCGCGCGTCATGGCGCGCGGCACCTGCCCAGCCGGTTTGTATGGTCGCGCCGAAGGTCCGATCACTTCCCAGTTACCTTCGTCCAGCGGCTCGTCCATGCCATCCCACATCTTTTTGGTCGAGCCCTTGGGTCCGGAATGACCGAGCTGAAGGCAGATCTTCGCGCTCGACCAGCGATGCACGAAATCGACGATGCGCTGCCAGGCGCCGATGTGCTCGTCCAAATACATCCCCGTGCATCCGGGACTGATGCGGCCGTGCGGTGTCACGCACGTCATCTCCGTGAAGACCAGTCCCGCGCCGCCCAGTGCGCGCGCGCCGAGATGCACGAGATGGAAATCGTTCGGCGTGCCACGCTCGGCCGAATACATGTCCATGGGGCTGACCACAATGCGATTCGGCAGCACCATGTCACGGAGTGTGAACGGCGTGAACGCAGGCGGTGGGGCGAATGTGTGAGTGTGGGAGTGTGAGAGTGTGCGATCGGCATTCGAAGCGAACCATCGCTCCACGCTTTCGAGATAGGCCTTGTCTCTCAGCCGCAGATTCTCGTGACTGACCCGTTGGCTTCTGGTCAGCAGGCTGTACGCAAACTGCTCTGGCTCGAGATGCACATACCGCCGCACATTCTCGAACCACTCCATCGAGTTGCGCGCCGCGTTCTGTAATTTGAGTGCTTCTGTTTTTCGTTCATTCTCAAAAGCGTCCAAAGCCGCTCTCACACTCTCACCCTCCCACACTCCCACACTCCCCAAAGCGCGGGCCAGCGCGATCGAGTCTTCCATGGCGAGCTTGGTGCCGCTGCCGATCGAGAAATGCGCGGTGTGCGCGGCGTCGCCGATCAGGACCATGTTGTCGTGCCACCATCGTTCATTGCGCACGCGGGTAAAGCGCTGCCACGGTGCTGCGCTCTGATGCGTCGCATTAGTGAGCAGCGGCTTGCCTTTCAGCCACGGCGCAAACAGCGCTTCACACGCGAAGAGCGTTGCCGTCGTGTCCATCCGGTCGAAGGCGGCATTTTTCCAGGAGCATTCATCGCATTCGACGATGAACGTCGAGAGCTCGCGGTCGAAGCGATAGCCATGCACTTGAAACACGCCGTGCTCGTTTTGTATCACGATGAAGGTGAATGCGTCGAGCTGGAGTGGCGTGCCGAGCCAGATGTAGCGCGCGCTGCGGACAGCCAGATCGGGACGAAAGTGGTCGGCGAACATTCGTCGCATGAGGCTGTTGGCGCCATCGGCTCCGACTACGAGGTCGGCTGTGCGCGCGGCTTCGCGGATGTCCTGTTCCGACACCTCGCGCTCGAACCGGAGCTCTGCGCCGAGAGACACGGCGCGTTCCTGAAGCAGGCGCAGCAACTGTTTGCGCGCGATGCCGCTGAAACCGTGGCCGCTCGAGGTGATGGTGCGGCCACGAAAGTGGATGTCGATGTCATCCCAATGCGCGAAGTGATCGACGATCTGCTGGTGGGTCTCGTGATCAGCGGCGGCCAGATGCTCGAGCGTTGCGTCCGAGAAGACAACGCCCCAGCCGAAAGTGTCCTCCGGCCGGTTGCGCTCCAGCACCGTGACTTCGTGTGCCGCGTCGGCCTTTTTCATGAGCAGCGCGAGGTAGAGCCCCGCGGGCCCGGCACCGACGATGGTGAGCTTCATTGGCGGATGCTACGAGCACCGCCGATCCCATACAAGAACCAAAGGTAGATAGCCGCCGTTAAAGGTGATGCAGTTGGAGGTGCCGATTCTTCAGCCGATTTAAATCGGTTGGACTTCGGCACCATCAAACTTCGGCGCCCATAGGCGTCACCTTTAACCGCGTCACTCGTAACAGCGGCACCATGAACACCGGTTCCGAGGGAACCGTCCTCCTAAGCGCTTCTGCGTTGTCCTCAAAAGTGCGCAAACGCAGGCGCTTCCGGCTATGGTACTGCTCCGCCCCAACCTTCAAAGTTATTGCGCCACAAGTAGTAAGGATGTTCGGCGGGACCCGGCACGGTGGTCGCATTAAGCACGGCACAAACGAACAAGAAAAGGAGACGTCGGTGATCCTGGCTCAGAAGTACCTCGCCCGCTACGAAACGCCCTTTGCGGCCTACATGGCGCTCCAGCGCGCGTTGCTGCTGCACTACCTCAGCAGGGGTGGCACGGAAGAGCATTGGTGTCAGCGGATCGCGCCGATCTTTCGGCGGCGCTATCACCCGGTGTTTGCGGCGGCGGCAAGGGAGATGCTTAAGAATTGAACGGACGTTCACGTTGAACAGATGCTTCCAGCGCTTCGCGCTGGGCGCCACGGTTACGTTCACGTGCACGTGTACGGTTTACATTCTCGCTGCAACCTCCAATCTGTCTTCAATTTCGGTAACACCGCCAAGGCGGGCCACAAGCGCTCTGGCTCTGCGGCGTTCCTCCGCGTCGCGAATGTGACCTTCCAGGGCGAGCACGCCGGGCTCGATCTCATGCACATCAATGCGACGACGTCCGAGCGTCTTGTCGGCCCAGATCGCATCCAGCGCGCGATCTTCCAGCGGCGTGCGCTTGCGACCGTCCCAGACATCCTTCACGAAGCGTCGGCCCTGACGGGTCGCGAGAAAGCCACTGACGACCGCGCCGAGCGCGACCGCACCGAAGATGCCGAATTTGACGGCGGTGTTTGAAAGGTTCTGCTTTTTCCGCTTCATCACTTCACCATGGCGATACCGAAAGCTACTCTCAGGCAATGCATCTGCCAATCGACGACGTGCTCGGCGAGATCGCCGCTGCGCTCGCTGCGCGCACGAGTCTGGTGCTTCAGGCGCCCCCAGGCGCGGGCAAGACCACGCGCGTGCCGCTGGCGCTAGTCGATGCGCCGTGGCTGGCCGGCCGCAAGATAGTAATGCTCGAGCCGCGCCGCCTTGCCGCGCGCGCGGCCGCCACATTCATGGCGCGTCAGCTCGGCGAGGAAGTCGGCCGCACAGTCGGTTATCGCATTCGCTTCGATACCCGGGTCAGCAACACAACGCGTATCGAAGTGGTCACCGAAGGCGTGCTCACGCGCATGCTGCATTCGGATGCCGCCCTCGAAGACTACGGCCTTGTCATCTTCGACGAGTTTCACGAACGCTCCCTGCACGCCGATCTCGGTCTCGCGCTGACGCTGCAATCACGCGCGCTGCTGCGCGCCGACCTCAGAATCATGGTCATGTCCGCTACGCTGGCGGGCGAGGCCGTCGCGGCGCTGATCGACGGTCCGCTCATCACCAGCGCGGGGCGCAGCTTTCCGGTCGAGACCATTTTCATGCCGCGCCCGAAGGACACGCGCATTGAGGTAGCGGTGAGCCGTATGGTGAAGCACGCACTCGAGCACGACGACGGCGATGTGCTCGTATTTCTGCCCGGAGCGGCGGAGATCCATCGCACGCAGGAGCTGCTCGCTCCGCTTACCGACGCGCGCACCTACGTCGCGCCGCTGTTCGGCAACCTCACGCAGCCAGAACAGGACCGCGCGATCGCGCCGAGTCGCGCAGGCACGCGCAAGGTAGTGCTCGCCACGTCGATCGCGGAAACCAGCCTCACCATCGAGGGCGTGCGGGTAGTCGTGGACAGCGGTCTCATGCGCGTGCCTCGCTTCGACGCGCGCATCGGTATGACGCGCCTCGAAACGGTGACGGTCACGCGCGCGTCCGCGGATCAGAGACGGGGCCGCGCAGGACGCGTAGCATCTGGAGTCGCGTATTGTCTCTGGAGCGAGTATGAGGACGCCGCGCTCGTTCCGCATGGACAACCCGAAATCCTCGAGGCTGATCTCGCGCCACTGGCGCTCGATCTCGCGGCGTGGGGCATTACCGATCCCGGTGAGCTGAAGTGGCTGGACGCGCCGCCGGCATCGGCATTTTCGCAAGCGCGCGAGCTGCTGCTCGAGTTGGGCGCTATCGGAGGTCCAGGGGGTCCCCGCGGTCCACGCGGTCCAGGCGAGTTTTCCATTACAGACCATGGCAGACGCATGGCGGAGCTGCCTGTACATCCTCGGCTGGCTCACATGCTTTTGCGCGCGCAACAACTCGGTCACGCTGCGCTGGCGTGCGAGCTGGCGGCGCTTTTGGGCGAGCGACGTTTGCGCTCCGATCACATCGACCGTGCTGCCCTCGCGGCGGTGCAGCGTGAAGCTGCACACTTCAAGCGCCTATTGCAGCTGCGCGATCAGGCCACCGATCTGAGCGCGGCCGGACTGCTGCTCGCCCTCGCGTACCCGGATCGCATCGGCATGCAGCGCGGCGCGCGCGGCAAGTTCGTGTTGCGCAACGGGCGTGGTGCGGTACTCGACCAGACGCATCCGGCCGCCGGCGAAGAATTCATTGTTGCGGCCGAGCTGGAAGGCTCCGGCCGCGACAGCCGCGTGTTTCTGGCCGCCGCGCTCAGCGAAGCCGAGATACGCGAGCATTTCGCCGACCAGATAGAACGGATCGCGAATGTCGAGATCACGCCGGCAGGGTCGGTGCAAGCGGTCGTGCGCGAACAGCTCGGCGCGCTGGTATTGAAGGAAAGCACAGCCGGGAATGTGGCTCCGGAAGACGTCGCACGTGCATTGCTGCGCGACATCCTGGCGCGCGGCATCGAGTCCCTGGCATGGTCAAGGAGCGCAATCCAGCTGCGAGAGCGGGTTGCTTTCATGCATCATCATGATGCGCGCTGGCCCGACTTTTCGCTGGACGCGCTTGCGAACCGCGCACACGAGTGGCTGCTGCCGCATCTATCCGGCATGCGCTCACGATCCGCTGTTGCGAAGCTGGATCTCGCCGCTGTGCTGGCAAGCGCGCTATCCTGGCAGCAGCGCGCACAGCTGGACCACCTCGCGCCGACTCATCTCACCGTACCGACCGGCTCAAATATTTTCATCGACTACTCGAATCCGGATGCGCCCTTCGCCGCGGTGCGCTTGCAGGAGGTATTCGGTCTACGCGAAACGCCTCGCCTTGCGGCCGGCCTCGTGCCGCTCACGCTGCAACTGCTGTCACCCGCGCAACGGCCGGTCCAGGTCACACGCGATCTCGCGTCGTTCTGGCAGACGGGATACTTCGAGGTTCGCAAAGAACTGAAGGGAAGGTATCCAAAGCACTACTGGCCTGATGATCCGCTGATGGCCGAGCCGACGCGCGGAGCGCGGAGGACAGAGAGATAACGAAAATCGGTAATTCGCTGGAAACCGGCAGGATCGCGACAAACTCTCTGCGTCTCTGCGTCTCTGCGATGAAAATTCGGTGAGGTCAGCCGGCGATCAATAGATACTCCAGCTCCGACGGCGACGGCGGCGTTGTTCCTTCGGCCCACTCATACTCGATCACCACCGGAATGTCGTTGCCATTCCTGCCGACCACACGCGTTGCGGTGCTCGTAACGCCAGCGCTCAGCACGCGCCAGCGCAGCGCGGAACAGCTGGTGCCACAGGTTGGAGCAACCGACAGCTGCCAAACCCGGTTCGCGGTGACATACACGGTTACGCGCCGCGAGCTCTTGCTCAGATCTGTGCTATCTCCAACCCGCATCGAGAGGAAATCGGGAATGCGAATGTGCGCAGTGACCTCGGCCCGAGCGAGCTGCTGCGCGTGCGCCGGTGTCGCCAGCACGGCGAAGCAGAACGGGATCCATAGCAGTTTGCGCATTTCTTCTCCGGGGAAGTGAGTCGTTGCGCATTGGGATAGGCAAGACCGGTTCCCGGTTCAGGCCTGCCCTAAGTTGCTGTCCTTAAATCACTTACAAAACGGTGCGAAAAGATGTTCGCCTGCTGAACACTATTTCGCCATGGGGGAATGCACAAGAAAGACGTGTAAGTTGGCGTAATTGCTATAGATAGGTGGATTTGTACGAAAATACGGCAGTGTCCGAAGAACCGACAGCAGATTTAGGGTGCAGTAATCGTGAAGACAACCTGAAGTGAGTAGTCGCCCGGTGTGTCGAGAGTCCAGCTGTAGAGGGTTCGATAAAAGAGTGATGCTGCGGTCATACCGGCGGTTGCGCCGCCACTCGCGATGGTAACGGCGGAGGTAGTGAGCGGAGTGAAGGGTCCGCCTGACGACGTCGCCCAAAGCAGATCGCCGGCTGGTTTGTTGGTGCGCGCGGGCTGCGTCCCTGTGTCGGTCGCGGTCCAGGTTGTGGCAGCGGCGCTCATCGCGAGCGTCCACGCCGCATTGGAGCGGATCGTCGCCGAGGGACCGGTGGTGGCGGCGAAACCGGCGTCGTAATGCGCGGGCGTCGGCGTGGTAAGCGAAGAGGAGCTCGGTGCGAGCGCGAGCTGAATGGCACGCCCGATCGTGATGTTGATGAGCAGCGTACCGGATGCCGTTGAGCAAGGTGTCCCGGCACTCGGGCTTGTGCAATTGCTTTGCGCCGACAGCGGCGCCGCACTCAGCAAGGTTGCGGTCAGGACAATGGCCGCGCGTTTCATTGCAGCCTGCGCGCCGAGAATGAGCCGGTTTGCGGCGGTGTCACGCCGGTGCGCGCCCACGTACCAAGCATCGAATCGGCTTGCAGGCTGGCTACGTGCCGGCGCGGCGCGTCATCAATGAACACGTCGAAGTCCACCGCGCTGCCACCTACAACGCGCCCGCTGAGTTGGCCGCTACGATCGCGCATCGTGCCCTGCACATCGGTTTCGCGGAATTCGGCGGTGCCGCTGAAATCCGCGCCGCTCTGCTGATCGATGCGCAGGCTGCCGCGCACATTCAACGCAGGTGACGCCTGGACCGCAGTGTAGGACCATACGCCGCGCACGTCATGCGCATCACTGCCGGCATCGGTGGCGGAGCCGCATGCGGCACCGCAAATCAGCAGCGAGCAAAGCACAATGCCTTTCATGGCTACTGATTCTTGAAGCGTAGCGGCCGCCCCGCTACCGGAAGCGTGATACGCGTAATGGTTTCGCGCGTGACCTTAATGCTCGGCGTGGCGCCGTCGACTCTCAGCGGTTCCGCCATGCCGGTTGCATCGATCCCGATGTCGTAATGACCCGCGGGCAGCGCTTCGAAGACCGCGACCAGGGAGCTGGTCCGGCGCGCGGCCCAGATACGCCCCTGTTCATCGCGCGCCGTGACGAGCAACTGGGAGAAGTCGAGATTGCGCATGCGCTCGGCGACACCTGGCTCGAGCACGACTTCGACGCGCGAAGTCGGCAGCAGCGCAATGTTGCCATCCTGGCCACGGTCGCTCACGATCCAGCCATGCGGCAGCGTCGCAATATCGATGACGAGGGCGCCGCGTCCCTGCTCCCAGAAACGATAGCGCCCTTCGCGATCGGTGGTCGCGCGCGCATCGCCGCGGCGCACGCCAATGTTCGGCATGCCCGGCTCGTCGGGGTCGCGGCGGCCATTCGCGTTGTAGTCCTGGAAGACGGCGCCGGCCGCGCGCCCAGTGATCATCCTTGGCAGCCCGAATGCTTTTTCCACTCGCACACCGAAGACGACGGGCGTGCGCGCACCGTTACTGTACATCAGCGGGTCGCGCTCGATGGTCGCCGAGATCTCGGTCGCGAACGGCAGCATGTAATTCGCGCCGGCGCGGAAGGTCATGAACGAGCGAATGCCGCTCCAGCGGCTGAAGCCGACCTCGCCGTCCAGGAAGAGGCTGCGCGAGATGCGCGGCAATTGTGCATGGTCGGCCCGCAGCAGCAGCGTCATCTGTTCCGGCACGAAACCGGTGCTACGCTCGCTGCGCTCGTAGCTGCCTTCCGCCTGTAGCACGCCAAAAGCGAGTCCGCGCGATGCGGTCGCGCGCCAGGTGATGCGCTTGCCGACATCTTGCGCGTCGACGTCATCGGTGCGCATGCCGCGCGTCAGGCGATCGACACCCGCATCCGTGCTGTACGTGATACCGCGCACCAATACGGATGCGCCCGCGCCGAAATGCAGCTCGCCATTGCTGAATGAAAAAGGATTGCCGCCAACGTCGAAGCGCGAGCGCCTGAGCTCGGCGCGAATCGCAGCCCGCTCGGTCAGACGGTACACCGGCGCCACGGACATTACGCTCGCACGCACTTCGTTTGCGTTGGGATCGCTGTCGCTGGTCCTGAAGTAGGATGCGCTGACTGCCAGTCGCTCGTCGACATTGGTCAGAGCGGTCGCTACCAGCTCGTTCTCGGCGCGCGCGAAGGCATCGGTGCCGCCGGGCGCGTGCACTGCGCGCAGCTGCGCACGCGTGCGAGGCAAATCACCGGCAACGCCCGCGACCCAGCCGATGCCCGAATTGCCCGCGTAGTCCCGATACGCGAGCGCGCCATCGAGCATGAATGATTCGTTCGGTGATGCCGTAAACTGTAAGCCGGCAGCGGACAGCTCTTGCACGCCAAACCCGGAGCCGCGCAGGCGGGAGAGCGCGCCGCCAACCGTAGCGATACCGACACGGCGTTCGTACTGCGCCCCGACAATCGATCCGCTCGCGCCTTCGAGACCTGCATCGATCTGCCTGGCAGCGGTCACGTGCAGCACGTTGCGCTGATCGTCATAATCGAACGCCAGTCCGCGGCCGCCTGCATTGACTCCCATGATGTCGCTGAACTCGGCAACCGTGCTGCCGAGCCCGACTCGCCAGGTGCTGGTCCACGCCGCGAGATGTGGCTCGGTCACGTACGCACCGACTCGGGCGAGGCCGCGAATCCCGCTGGAATTGCTGGTCGGCCGCGTTGCAATGCGCCCGTCGATGTGAATGCCGGTCGTAAGCGGACCGCTCAGCGCGAGCTGCGCGATGCCAATCGATGCGCCATTCTCAACACCCACGCCGCCAAGCGCGATGCGGGCGGTCGGGCCGGGGGGCGCTACGTCTGCCGGCCGATTGCCTACCGACAGCGTCGTCAATTGCGTAGCCGACGCGCCGCGCGATGTCGCATTCGTGCGCACGAAGAAACTGCCGGTGCCGCTGCTCGCGGGCAGTGTCAACCGAATCAGCTTGTGCGCTACTTCACCCGGCGCGATCACGATAACTGTATCGCGAAGCGCGGCGTGCCATTGCTCCGGCACTTCGACTGATACATGAATTGTGTCGATGGCATTGCCTCGATTCGCGAGCATCGCATGCAGCTCGACGCGCTCGCCGATGCCGATGCCATCCAGCTGTCTCTCGACCGTCAGATCCAGCTTGTAAATCGGCTTGACACGCGTCTCGATCGGCACATCGAATTCAGCGCGGCCGGCGCGAAACAATGCATGCGCGGCCATGTGTGCGCCGGCGCGTGCGTCGGCCGGAATGCGCAGGGTGACCAGCAGATCCGACTGCGCGGCGCTGCCTGCCAGCTCGCCGCGGCGTCCGCCGATGACGGCAAAGGATGCCGCCGGCTCGATCTCGTAACTCAAGCCGCTGACGCCTCGCACCGGCTGCGGAATCGGCACGCGTACCACCTGAAACGAACGCGGCTCGGAGTCGAATACGATCGATCGCTCGACAGTGCGAACGATTGGTGCGGTGCGAATGGCACTGTCGCCGCGTGCAGGCGAAGGACCTTCCACGCGTTGCGCAATCGCCGGCCTCGCTATCGCCATGGCAATGGCAATCGCTCCAATCGCTCTAATCGCTCCAATCGCTCTAATCGCAATCATGGCACCGTCACCGACAGCGTCATGATGATGTTGTACGAATTCGCAACCGCATCGGGAGGATCAGCCAGCCAGCCGAGCGCGAACTGGAAGAAGAGGGTGTTGCTCCATGGGTCGTTGGATGCGGGCAGCGGCTGGTTACGAAACATCAGGCGCGTCTCCACCACCGCATCGGTCGTGGTCAGCGGGTTCCACGTGCCAAGGTCTGCGCGCCGCCACCGCAGCTCATTCAGTGGCTTGGTTCCGGTTGTCGGACAAGGTGCGCCGCACCGAATCGCAACCGTTGCAGTACGCTGCCTCGTGGTGCCGGTCTGCGCGTCGACGGTGAAGGTGATACCGGTTGCACCGGTAATGAATCCCGCGGCGAAATCCGCACCTGTTGGCGCTGGAAAATTCACCGGAAAACCGCTTACCGATAATCGGGTACGCTGCGCGTGCGCGTGCACCGGCTGCACCAACCCAACCGAGAGCATCATCGCGTAAGCGTACCGGCAATTCATCAACGAATCTCGAATTCGAGCTGGGCAGCGGCGATTTCCTGGCCGCCGTAATCGATCAGCGCAAGCGCGATGTACCGACCGTTTGCCATGCGTGGCAGCGGGTGCCTGATACGACGCGCGTCGCCCGGAGCGATCGGGAATTCCGCGATGTCGAGTTTCGCGACAACTACGTTGTCCGCACTGCGAACTTCCACGGCGCCGGTCGGTTTGAGGTGGGCCTGCCCCGAGTTCCTGAACAAAACTTCTAGCGCCGGCACCGTGGTTGTGTCCGTCTGCGATGCGGGCATGCTCGTGACGCGCACACTGTCGACGTCGCCAGCGCGCGCGGCCGCTGCCGGCTGGACATAGACCTTCACGCCAGTGCGAATAATATAAGTGATCTGCGACTGCTGGTCGGATGCTTTCGGCGGCTCGTTGGCCTGGATGAACACGACACCCCAGCAGGATGCTGGCGTGCCCGCGTCCCAGCTGACGCGCACGGATTCGGTTCGATGCGCGTCGATTCGCACGGACGCTGGAAAAACCTTTAGCCTTTCGCCACAGGAACCACTGGTCGTGCCAGGCGGATAAAACTGGTTCGCGCCGCTGTCATCACGATTCCAGTCCTGGAGCTCGAGCAGCGCCTGCACGGCCTGGTCGGTATCATTCGTGATCCGGATGACGGCAGTCCGCTCGGCACTGATGGTCGGATCGATGAAGACTTCAAGCTCGTCAACCGACAGCTGAGCGTGTAG
>JBQTID010000032.1:0-9623 GCA_052389275.1 Gemmatimonadota bacterium
TGCGATCGCGGCGCGCGGCAAAATCGTCGCAGTGGCAGGGCAGATCGGCTGGGATGCGCGCACGCATGAATTCGAGAGCGATGATCTGGTCGATCAGCTGCGCGCTGCACTGGAGAACGTCGTGACCGTGCTCGACGCCGCGGGCGCACGGCCGGAGCACGTGATTCGCATGACCTGGTTCATCACCGATCGCGAAGCGTACGTGCGTAACTTGCGGCCGATTGGTGAGGTTTACCGCGAGGTGTTCGGCAGGGTGTATCCTGCCATGTCGGTTGTGGTAGTCAGCGCGCTGATCGAAGGCAAGGCGAAGATCGAGGTCGAGGTTACTGCGGTGATTCCGTAAACATGTTTCATTCTTCTCAAACACTTCTCTGAAGCGCCGCATCGTAGCTCAGTTCCGTCGCGACTTCCGGCGCCGTCTGACTCGCAAGCCGTCGCATGCGATCCACCGAATGATACATGTCATTCTGCACCCGATCCATTTCCTCGACCGCATTGGCGGAGCCGCGCTCGGCCGCGAGCGCCGCGCGATTCAAGCGCCGCACCAGCTTGAGAAAATAGTCGGTTTCAGTGCGTAGCGGCGCAAACTCGCGCTCGTTCGGAAAGAGAAACGCGGTGACTTGCCAGATGCCGATCTCCATGATGAACAGACCGAGCAGCGCGAAGAGCACGCGCTCGCGCATCGGCTCCACCAGGTAGACCGCGTACACGACGATCGCCGCGCCCAGCGCGGTCAGCAGGAATTGCGATACTCGACGAATACTGCGCATGGCGCGTGGATGAGGCACGCCGAGTGCCAGGGCGGCGCCAAACGGCCAGTTCGCGAAAAAGCGATGCGATTACAGCAGTTTTAGAAGATACTTGTGCTCGGCGGCGATCCCGGTTCGGGATCCGGGTGCGGAAACTCTTTCAGAATGCCGGGAAAGCAATTCGCAGATGGGGGCCTGCTTTCACTGTTCGCCTGTTACCGAATTTGAAATCCAAGCGTCCGGTGTGGCTATGCCTCGGCGTTCGGATTGAACTCCGATGCAGCATTTGGCAAGCAATAATGCGCCATTCCGGTGGTTATTGGAATGGCGCATTCGGTCACGAGCATGTTGCAGGCGGACGCTCAAAAACAGTGAAAGCAGGCCCCCTCTCGCCTTGTCAGTTTTTTGACCGTCGCACGTTCTGTAATGAATGACCGGGGTCGCGCAAGGCCCCGGCGCGTCGGGCCAGTAATCATTAAAATCAGCATCGAAATTCGTGTCTGATCCAATGGGATCGGGGCACGATGTCCTTGACTTGCATAGGGATGGCCGATAGACTGGCGCATCCCACACTCGGAAAACCGGGACGCTGTTTCAGGCGCCCCTTCTTTGGGCACCGCGCGCGCAACGCGGTCTTGAATTAGACAGATCAGGACAGACTCTGCCGTCAGCACGGAAGCGACGCGTGTGTACGCGTCCCGTTCGTGTGCTGGCGTGCGGATCGGCATTTACACCCAGTGCATGATCGAGGTGAGTATGCTCGCTCCGTAGCCGTTTCACATCCGCCGCCAGCCTGGCTGCGGCTTTTCAGTACATCACGAAGCATAGACACTCCACAGGTTTCCGAATTTCTCGGGAGGGACGCATGACAACACGGATCGGCTTTCGAGCCATCCTCTGTGCGCTCGCAACGCTGGCACTCTTCAGTGCCGAGGCAGCTTACGCACAACAGACCGGCATCGTTCAAGGGGTAGTGATCGATGCCAGCACCTCGCGACCGGTGATCGGCGCGCAGGTCTACATTCCGGGCACGTCGCTCGGTACCCTAACAAATACGCAGGGCCGTTATCACCTGTCGGCAGTGCCGGCCGGGCAGCAGACGCTGAGCGTCGAGCTGATCGGTTATGCAACTCTGTCGCGGCAGATCACGGTAACTGCCGGCCAGACGACCAACGCGAACCTCTCGGTCGAGCCGGCCGCGGTTGCGTTGCAGGAGATCGTGGCGACCGGCGTGAGCGGCGGCGCGGTTGAACGAGCGAAGGTGCCGTTCAGCGTGTCGCGCGTCGACACCGACCAGATGCCGGTTCAGGGCGTGAGCGCGCTCAACCAGCTCCAGGGCAAGGTGCCGGGCGCCAACATCGCGTCGACCACCGGCCGTCCGGGTACTTCGCCGAGCGTGGTTCTGCGTGGCCCGACGTCGATCAATGCATCCGGTCGCAGCCAGGAGCCGCTCTACATCGTAGACGGCGTCGTGCTCGGCGCGAGCATTGCCGATCTCAACCCGGCCGACATTGAGAGCGTTGAAATCGTCAAGGGCGCCGCAGCCTCGACGCTGTACGGCTCACGCGCGGCCGGCGGCGTGATCGCGATCACGACCAAGCGGGGCTCACGCGCGGGCAGCGGCGTGCGCTTCACCACGCGCTACGAGCTCGGCTTTGGCGACATCGAGCGTGACTTCGGTATCGCGCGCTTCCACCCGTTCCTGCTGGATGAGACCGGCACCCGCTTCTGCGTGGTCGGCTCCGGCGGAATCAACGATGCGTATGGCTCGCCGACCGCGTGCTCGCGCACGCTCGACTACCGCACCGAACAGGCGCGCATCAACAATGCGCCGGGCGACTTCGCGCTTGCGCCGCCATCCTTCCCGGTCGATCCGGGCGCGGTGCTGTCGGGTCCGCAGACGCGCCGCGTCTTTCTGGCCGGCCAGTGGCCCGGCAAGGTCTTCAACGCGGTAGACCAGCTGGTCGATCCGAAGCCGATAGCGCTGAACGATGCCTCGATGTCCGGACGGGTCGGCGCGACCACCTTCTTCACCAGCTTCGGTCACACGAAGCAGGGTGGCGCGATCATGGGCCTCAAAGGTTATGAGCGCCTGAACGGCCGCGTGAACCTCGGTCACCGCTTCGGCGATCAGTGGACCGTGGATGTCAACTCATACATTTCGCGTGCGGAGCTCGACGGCTCAAACCAGGAAGAGGGCGGCGGCGGTTTCTTCCGCCTGACCCGCACTCCCGCGATTGTCGACATCACACAGCGCGACAACCTCGGCCGTCTCTTTATCCGTACGAACCTCTTCTCCGGCGGTACGCAGAACGAGAATCCGCTGTACTCGTTCGAGAACGTGGTTCGCGAGGATGTGCGCCATCGCTACATCGTCGGCGGCACGGTTCGTTACACGCCGCTCACCTGGCTGGATGCGGACGCTAACTTCAGCGTCGACCGTCTCAACTTCAATTTCCTCCAGTTCGAGAACAAAGGCTTCAGGACGACGAACAACAATCCGACTACGAACCAGGGGCGGATCTTCAATGGCGTGACCAACAACCAGTCTCTGAACGGCGCGGCCGGCGTAACGCTTCGGCCGAACCTGTTCGAGCAGCTGAACAGCCGCGTACAGCTGCGCTGGCTGTACGAGAGGCAGGACGAAGACTTCCGTCGCATTCAGGGTCGCTTCCTGCGTGTCGCGGACGTGCAGGCGGGTGAGAATGCCACGCAGCAGCAGGAGATTTCGTCGAGCGTCGGAGAAACGCGCCAGATGTCGTTCTCGGGCGGCCTGTGGCTGGACTTCCGCGATCGCTACACGGTTGACCTGGCCGTGCGCCGCGACGGCAGCTCGCGCTTCGGCGCCGACAACCGCTGGCAGACGTATGGACGCGCGTCGGCGGCCTGGCTGATGGCGCGCGAGGAGTGGTTCCCGTCCGACAGGATCAGCGCCTTCACACTGCGCGGATCGTACGGTACGGCGGGCAACACGCCGCGGTACTCGGCACAGTACGAGACCTTCAGCATCGGCGCGGGCGGCACTTTGACCGCGCAGACGCTGGGCAATCCCGCGTTGCGCCCCGAAGTCGTGACCGAAGTCGAGGTCGGCACGGATCTCGAGCTGTTCAGCCGTTATGGCCTGACGCTGACCTACGCCAATTCTCTGGCAAAGGATCAGATTCTCGAGGTGCCGGTTTCGGTTGCAACCGGATTCCCCAGGCAGTGGCAGAACGCGGGCGAGCTGCGCAACAAGACCTGGGAAGCGGCGCTGACCGTGCCGATTCTGCGCAACACTGCCGGCGTGACCTGGACGGCGCGGGCGAACTACACGTCCAACCGCTCCGTCATCGAGAAGCTGTTCGTGCAGCCGTTCTTCATTGGCAGCCGTCTACAAGCGACCAGTCAGATCATTCGCATCGCCGAGGGCGAGCGCTACGGCACGCTGTACGGCTGGAAGTTCATGACGGATTGCAGCCAGCTGCCCGGTAACTTTGCGTCGCAGTGCGGCGGCCCGACCAGCGCCTTCCAGAAGAACGATGAGGGCTGGCTCGTGTGGGTCGGCGAGGGCAACAACCCACGCATGGGCATAACCCATAACCTGTGGAATGCTGCGCTGCCGGCAGCGCAAGCGCCATTCGGCGTCGAGACGTCGTTCGGCATGCCGATCCTGGTTCGTGACCCGAACAGCTGTGCACCGCCGCCGAGCGGCTGCACGCCACTTCAGTCACCGCTTGGTCATGCGACGCCGGATTATCGTCTCGGCATGTCGCACACGATACAGTACAAGAAGTTCTCGCTGTACGGTCTCGTGGATGGCGCGTTCGGCCAGAGCATCTGGAACCAGGGTCGTCACTGGTCGTACCTGGACTTCCTGTCGAACGACATCGATCAGCGTGGCAAGTCCGTCGAAACCGCGAAGCCGATCGGCTATTACTATCGCCGCGGCCCTGGCGCCGCCGGCTCGAGCGGCATAGGTGGGTTCTATGACGTTCTGGCGCCGAACAGCCGGTTCGTTGAGGACGCCAGCTTCCTGAAGCTGCGCGAGGTTTCGGCCTCGTACAACGTCGGCCGGATCAGCAACTTCGGTGATTGGACCGTGAGCGTAATCGGTCGCAACCTGAAGACCTGGACGGATTACGAAGGCTTCGATCCGGAAGTGGGCATCAGCGGTGGCGAATCGAACACCGGACTGATCAACGCAATCGACGCGTTCACGTTCCCACAGGTACGCACGCTGTCATTCGTGCTGAGCTCGAGCTTCTAGACATTCAACCTTATGCGGTGGTAAGGAGCCTTACATATGCGATTCACCAGGTACCTGGCAGGGCTCGTCCTCGTAGGTGCGCTCGCTGCTTGCAGCGACGACGCGCTCGAGGTCGAGAACCCCAACGACCCGGACCGCGAGCGAGTGCTGGCAAATGCGGCGGACGTCGAAGGTCTGGCGTCGTCACAGTTCCAGCAGATCCTCACGGCGACGCTGGGCAGCATTGCGCGCGTCAATACGGCGCTAATGACGATGGGTTTCGAGAACTCGTCGGCATTGAACAACAACGGCCTGGGGCCGCGCAGCATCATTCCGCGGTCGCAGATCGACAATGGCCGCGGCAACGCATACGCATCGGAGAACTACGCCGACTTCCGGCTGCTTTCTTCGGTTGCGCGTAACTCGGCCGACATTCTCGCCCGGTCGAAAGTTTCGGGCTTTACGCTCGGTGCAGGGCGTGACGGAGACGTGAACCGCCTGAAGGCGTGGGCCCATTTCACGTACGGCGTCGCGCTCGGCTATCTTTCGCTGGTGTACGATTCGGCAGGAATTCCACGCACGACCGATGCCGGTGGCGTAATTCCGCCGCTCGAAGGTTTTGCGGCAGTGAATGTGTTCGCGCTGGCGCAGTTCGATTCGGCGGCTGCGTATGCGGCACGCACCGGTACGACCGCGCTGCCGGCGAACTGGCTCACCGGCCCGACCGGTCCGACCGTGCCGGTCGCCCGTTTCATTCAAGTCATTCGCTCATTCAAGGCAAAGATGCGTGCCGGCGTGGCGCACACGCCTGCCGAGCGTGCGGCGGTCGACTGGAACGCGGTCATCGCCGATGCGAATGCAGGCATCACGGAAGATCTCGTGATCAACACGGACCCGGCGCAGGGCTGGGACCATGCATGGCTGTCGACGGGGCTGCATTTCCGCGATGCCAACTGGCATCAGATGACGTACTACATCATCGGCATGGCGGATACGACGGGCGCATTCGACGCATGGCTCGCCACGGCGCGTGACGACCGCACGCCGTTCCTGATTCGCTCGCCCGACCTGCGCTTCCCGCAGGGCGAGACGCGCGCGGCACAGAATGCTGACCGCGGCGGCCAGGTGGCGCCAACCGGCCGCAAGTATTTCCGCAACCGCGATCCGGGTGGCGATCAGTCGGGCAGCGGCTGGATGAACTCGTTCTACGATCATTACCGTTTCCGCGCGTGGGCGGACGCCGGCCGCATCGGCGCTAAGGTCTTCTTCGCCAAGACGGAGAATGACATGCTCGCGGCGGAAGGTCACATTCGCGCCGGCAACATCGCGGCGGCCGCGGCACTGATCGATCGCACCCGCACAACGGCGGGCTTGCCTGCCCTGGCGGGAACTGTAACTACCGCGACGCAGGCGGTTCCTGGTGGCAACGCATGCGTACCACGTGTGCCGGTAGCAACCGGCACGGCATGCGGCAACATCATGGAAGCAATGAAGTGGGAAAAGCGGATGGAGACCGCGTTCACCACGTACGGTTCGTGGTACTTCGATGGACGCGGCTGGGGTGATCTCGTAGTCGGTACCGCGCTTCAATGGGCGGTTCCGTACCAGGAAGCCGATGCCCGCATCCTGCCGATCTACACGTATGGTGGGCTCGGTGGCCAGGGCTCAGCGACAACGAGCACGTACGGATACGGCGTCGGGAGCCGGTAGCTCGCATGCGGCAGCCGGTTCGCGCGAGTGTTGCGCTCGTTCTGCTGCTGCCGCAATTGACCGGCTGCTACCAGTACGTACCAGCCAGCAGCTCGGCCATGCCGACCGGGACGAATGTTTCGGTGGCGATCACCGATGCAGGACGGTCGGCGTTGGCCGAGCGGGTTGGGCCGGGCGTCAGGCGCATTGGCGGACTAATCCAGGCGAGCACGGATACCATGGTCGTACTGTCGGTTACATCGGTTGAATACATCGATCTGAACACGCCCGTCCGCTGGGCGGGCGAGCAGTTGATGCTTCGCCGCGAACATACGGCTGATGTGCGCGAGCGAAAGTTGTCTCGCGGTCGCAGCTGGGTGGCTGCCGGTTTGGTAGCGGTTGCGGCGATTGCCGCGGCGACACTCGGCATTGCCGGGTTCGGCTCAGAAGGCGGCAGCGATCGGCCGGGCGATGGCACCGGTGACCAGTAACTGCATTCAGGTAAGCATGATAATCACTCAATCATCCGCTATGCGGGGTATGAAAATGTTGAGATACGGCAAAATACTGCTTTGCGTGGCTCCGCTCTTCGTGGTTGCTGCGTGTGAAGATGATTCCGGCGTCACGGATCTGGGACCGCCGCCGCCCGCGGCATTGATCCGCTTCGTCAACGCCGTGCCGGACACGGGCACGGTGGACTTCCGCTTCGTCGACAAGGTGGAAAACCTGCCGACGCTGCAGGGTGTCGGCTTCCGCGGCGCGAGCGGCATGTTCCAGCGTGCCGAGCCCGGCGCGCGCGCGGCGCGCATCTTTCCGAGCTCGACGGTTGCGGGCAACATGGCGCTGACGTCGATCTTCCTGGTCGACACGACGCTCACACTGGCCGCTGAAACCCGTTACACATTCGTCTATGCGGGTCGTGCGTCGGGCAACCAGGACAGGGTTGCGGTCTTCGAGGAGCCGCCAGCACCGACACCACCGACAGCCCAGATCGCGGTCAAGGCGCTGCACGCCGCCGTCGGCACCGGCAATGTCGATGTCTACATCGTGTCGGTCGCATCGTTGACAGCCGCAACGCCCGCCGATTTCCAGGCTGTCAACGCGGGCGTCATACGCAACGTCTCGTACCTGAGCAATACTGCGTACGCGAACGTGCCAGTGGTGGCAGGTACCGGGTTCTACCGCTTCGTGGTGACGGCCGCAGGTAGCTCGACGCCGCTCTTTGCGGCAACGCCGAACCTGCCCGGTGCTACGCAGCCGGCGGGTGCGAGCTACGGTCCGCAGCCAGGCGTCCGGATTTCCGGCTCGGTCCTGACCGCTGTCATCGCTCCGGGCTCGATTGCGGGCACGCGCGAATCGACGACGGCCAACCAGACGCCGACTGTGGTTCTGCTCATTGACAAGGTGTTGAACCCGTAACATCTCCGATCGTGGGAACCGGCGTGGCGCGACTTGCTTCGCGCCATGCCGGCGTTCCTGCTTCTTCTGAAACACAGTGTGTCCGCGATGAGATGGCGGTATCTGATCGGTCTGCTGCTGCTGGTGTTTGTTGTCGCCGGCTGCGCGGGCGGAACCGGTGCTCGTCCCGCCAAGTCCGCGCACCCCCAAAGCAACCGGATTACGGCGCAGGAAGTCAATGAGAGTGCACGCTTCAAGAGCGCGTACGAAATGATTCAGTCGCTGCGTCCGCACTGGATTCAAACACGTGGGCCGCGCAGCTTCGCCAATCGTACCGCCGGTCAGGTGATGGTCTATTTGGACGGAACGTGGTTGGGGACGGTCGAGGCGTTGCGGCAGATCGTCGTATCACACGTGCAGGACATGGAACATCTCAATGCCGGCGAGGCAACGACTCGCTACGGCATTGACCACAGCGGCGGCGCAATTCTCATCACCACGCGGCGCAATTAATCAATCAGCACCGCAGTCAGGCTCATTAGCGCGAGCAGTCCGGCAAAGCGGCGGAGACGTTTCCAGCTGAACGCGTCTTCGGCGGCGGCGCTGCGGGACCAGAACGCGACCACACCACACGAGTTTCCAGTATCGAGTTGCGACGGCACACCGGCGGCCCCCGTGTAGACCTCAACGCCTTCCAGCATGTCCAATTTCAGAAACTCATCGACGCCGGCATCGGCCAGTTGGCGCACTTGCATGCCGTCGACGAAAATAGTCGGCAGACAACGCCCCTGCGGACCAGCCATCGTGATTGTGCTGACTCTTGGCGCGAATTCGCTCGGCCTGCCGAACCCCGGTCGAGCGAGCTCGGTATTCGAGGCATTGCCGACAGTAGCAACCTCGACGCCCGCAAAGCCTCGCACGACATCAGTTGCGCGGTCCGACACGAGCTTTTCGATCTCTTCACGCGTCATGAACCGACCGAAGCCCGGCTGCTTCACGCGCTCGTAAAAATCCACGAGACGCGCGCGGCTACGCGCGGTCACGATCAGCGGCTCGATCGGTATGGCCGCGCGTGCCATGCGCAGCTCGATCGCGACTGCCTCGCCTGCTGCTACGGAGACCGTATCCGTCGTTACGGCTGTGTAGGATGGATGCGTCAGACGAATGGTGAATCTGCCGCCGGCTTTCGGACGCAGCACGAACACGCCCGCGGCGTTCGTCTGCTCCGAAAACGTCATGTTGCCGCTGGGGGTCAGCAGCTCGACGTTGACGTTCGAGATCGGGTTGCGGGCGCTATCCTCAATGACAATGCCCCTCACGATCTGCGATTGTGCCACTTGCGGTGTTATTAGCACCGCAATGAGCAGAAGTATCGTGCGGTTCTTCATTACCTCACCGTGACAGGAACGTAGTTACACCGATCACAAAGAGGACACCAGCCACCTTTTGCCAGCTCGCGCGGCCACCATCATTCTTCGTGCGTGTCCAGAACGCAACAACGCCACAGCCATTCTCGGGGAGCACGAACTGCGGTGGAGCGCCCAGATTGCGCGGATAGATTT
>JBQTID010000033.1:0-7078 GCA_052389275.1 Gemmatimonadota bacterium
TGGCAGAAGTTCATGAATGGTCTGCCGACCACGCCCGTCCACGATCTGAAGATCCACCCGCGGGAACGTGAGTTGATCGCGGGCACGCACGGCCGCTCGATCTGGATTGTCGACGTCGCTCCGCTGCAACAGTACAGCGCGCAGCTGGTCGCGTCCGTCGATCCGGTCATGCTCGAGCTGAAGCCGGCCCTCGCGTATCAGGACATTCCGGTCGGAGGCGAAAGCCCGGGCCAGCAAGTATTCGCGGCGCAGAGTCCGCCGTTTGGTGCGGAAATCACGTATTGGATACCGACGGCGGCCGTGGCCGCGGCGGGCGCGGGCGCGGGTGATACCGCGGGGCGCGGGGCGCGGGCTCAGGTCATCATTCTCAACGAGAAGGGTGACACCATGCAGACCGTGAACGGCCCGGCCACACGCGGGCTGCAGCGGGCGTACTGGAATCTGCGCAAACGTGCGGATCCGCGATCGCTATCGCCGGCGGAGAAGCGCGACAGCGCACTGCTCGAAGTGCGCGTTGCTTTCGTTTCGGATTCGCTGGTGAAAGCGGGGATGGAGAAACCGCTGGCTGACCGGCTGATCAATCGATGGCGCACCGCACAACGCACAGGAACTCTAGGGATCGGTTTCGGTGGTGGTGGTGGCGGGGCCGGCGGGGGTGGGGCAGGTCAGGCCTCGATTACAACGGGCGGACCGCTCAGCTCCGCGCTCGACACCTTCAACGCGCGTCCAGGTGAAACTACGCCGCGCGCACCAGGTGCGGCCGCGACACCAGCCGCGACCGAGACCGAGCCGGAGGGCCAGCAGGTCACTACCGATCAGCTCCGCATGATCGTCAATCTGTTGCGCTTGCCCGATCGCGCGACACTGCGGCCAATAACGACCGGTGGCGGCGGCTTCCTTGGCCAGCAGCCACTCGTCGAAGCAGGAACGTATACGGCAGTATTGAAGATCGGGGATAAGACGTCGACGCGGACGTTTGTAGTGGTGAAGCCAGAGTAGCGATAATGCGATAGGTGCGATGAGTGCGATCGCACTTATCGCACTTATCGCACTTATCGCACTTATCGCACTTATCGCTACATACCGCCGCCCTGCGACGACGGCGGTGTCATGCCATTCAGCCGCATGTACGTCACGATGTTGCCGTAATGCTCCCAAATGTGTGACGATTCGATCGTGATCGCCGCGGCCAGGTTCGCCTTGTTGCCGAAGATCTCGACCGGCTTGACCAGATCCGCATCCTTCACGCTTGCGAGTGCGGCATCACATGCATCGAACGACTTCTTCAGTTCTGCGCTCAGCTGAGCTTTCGTCGTGACGGACTTTTCGACTGCATCCGAATACTCTTTCGGCGTGCCGCCAATCAAAGCGCAGAAGAAGTTGTTCGCGTCCGTGATGTGCGCGAGCAGCTGACCAAAAGTGCGCACGTCCTTGGTCGGCTGATATGCGTACTTGTCTTCCGGAACCTGCTCGGCCGCTTTCAGGATGTAGCCTTTGGCGAAGGAGTAAACTGACGACATGCCTGCGGTCGCCACCGCGGCATCGCTGGCCTTCTGCTGCGCCTGCTGGGCGTGGGCGCCGGCCGCGCTCACCAGAACGAGCATGGCCGCAACTGCCGAAATTCGTTTCATATGACCTCCGTAAATAGGGGATGGCAGGGAAGTGCTGCTAATCTGTCCGCCACCCCCTCGGCGGTCAACGTCACTGCGGGATGACGCGTTTCACCAGTGAGCCGCCCGGCAGCGTCGCATTGGCGTCCGCCACCTGATTGATGATGACCAGGTCGCGGATCGGGATGACCGACGGGTAACGGGCGTGGAACTGATTGACCGACATCGGAGAATCGATCCTGACAATGTCGATTCGGTTCGGTTTTACGTTCAGCGTGGTCGCATCGGTCAGGGTGGAGAAGCTGCCGATCGTATTGCGGAAGGTGGGATCGTAAGCGTTCAGCCGCGATGAAGATGTGTACGCGAGCAGTCGATAGGTGTTGCCGTTGTACGACAGGAATGATGCGACGCCGGCGATCACACCCTGCTCGGCCTGCGCCTGAAAGTATCCGGTAAACGCGGGGTTGCCATTGATGCTGCTGGTCGACGATTGACCGGCCTGCACGCCCTGCTGATTGAAGAATTGCTGAGCGGCCTGCGATGGCGAGCCCTGCGCGAGCGTAAGCTCGATAATCGCATCCCGATTGGGGCTTACCGCGAGCACCGCCTGCCGCATGTTCTGCGTCTTCCAGCCGGACGGGAACGTCATGCGGAAACGCAGATCCGGGTGCAGGAAGTCATTGTTGCGGAAAAAGCCTGCGCGCGGATTCTCGCCATAGATCAGACCATCGATCTCGTTCAGGTACTGCGGCCGATTTACAACGCGCGCAGCCGGCGGTGCCGGCAATGCGGCAACGCGCTGCTGCGTGGTCTTGATGCGCTCGCCCGGATCCGGATGGGTCGCCAGCCATGATGGAATACCGCTGCGCCCCTCGACATCACCAACCCGCTGCAAGGCGAGGAAGACGTCATCCATTTCGGCGACGTCGTACGATTCGTTGAGTGCGTACTTGAAGCCGAGCTCATCCGCCTGCCGCTCGGCATCGCGCCCGTATTTCAGAAACAGCACCTGCAGCCCGCTGGACAGAGCGCCGCCGATATTCGCAACGGTCGGTGAAAGGATCGAGCCCAGCGCGAGGCCGAGCTGGCCGAGCTGCGCGCGCGAAAGCTGCTGGACCGAGTGGCGCGCCGTGATGTGGCCGATCTCATGACCAAGCACGGTCGCGAGCTCCGCTTCGGAATCCATCAGATCCATCAGCCCGCGCGTGATGTATACGGGCCCACCCGGAAGCGCGAAGGCGTTGGGCACCGCATCATCGACGACGCCAAAGCGCCATGGCAGATTCGGCCGCTCCGATTCGGCCGCGAGCCTGGCACCGACCCGGCGGACGTAGGCCTGGAGTGACGCATCGTCGACCAGGCCGAGCGATTGCTCGACCTGCTGCGCGTACTCCTGCCCGATCGCGATTTCCTGTGATTCCGAGATCAGCGCCAGCTCGCGCCGCCCCGTGACTGGATTGGTTGCGCAGGCGGCCAGCGAGGCTGCCACGGCGATTGCCAAAAGCTCTCGTTTCATATCTCCCCCATGTTCCATGCTCCCATGCTCCCATGCTCCCAGGTTGACGGTAGCAGGGTCCGTACCGGCCGGCTAACGTTGCGACCATTCACCGTGTCCTAGAACCAGGTAAATGCCCGAAATCGGCGAACTGGTACGGCGGGCCCGCGCGGGCGATGGCAGCGCCTTCGAGCAGCTCGTGCGCCTGCACATGCGTGCCGCGTATACAGTTGCCCTGGGCGTAACCAACGATCCAGCGGACGCCGAAGACGTGACCCAGGATGCGTTCGTGGCCGCGCTCGAGCGCATCGAAGATTGCAAGGAGCCGGAGCGCTTCAGCGGCTGGCTGCTCTCGATCGTTCGCAACCGCGCGCTGAATTTTCGGCGCGCACAGACGGTACGAGCGACCGCGCCGCTCGGGGTGTTGGAGACGACGTCGTCGTCCTCCAATCCGGCGCAGGACGCCGCGCGCACCCTCCTTCGAGAAGATCTGACTGCCGCATTGGCGCAGCTTTCGGCAACCCAGCGGCAAGTCGTGTTGCTGCACGATCTGGAAGGATACAAGCACCGCGAGATCGCCGAGCTGATTGGCATTAGTGAAGGCGCCTCGCGCTTCCACCTGTCCACGGCGCGGGCAACTCTGCGTGGCGTTTTGAAGGGAGAAACCACATGAGCGACGAGCGAATCGATTTCTCGGCGCTGGACATCGAGCGGGATCGGCAAAGGATCGAGCGCATGGTGGGCAGCGTGCTGTGGCGCGCGCGCGCCGAGCTGGCGCGTCGTGCGGCAACGCAGAATGTCGGCGTGGTCGAAGCGGTCGCTGCATGGTTCCGTCCGGCGATTGCGGCGGCTGCGGCGATTGCCGCGATCTCGGTGGCCATGCTCGCGACGGTCGGCCGCTCGAGCCCGGAGACCCAGACGGGCGCGTACATGTCGAGTGCATTCGTTCCGGCCGCAATGACTTCTTGGTATGAAGAAGACCGGTTGCCGACGGCAGCCGAGCTGATGGTCGCAGTACAGGGAGAAGACTAATGGTTCTATTTGGCAACACGGGCAAGAACGCGCGCCTCATCGGCAGCGCGCTGCTCATCATGACGTTTGTGGTGGGTGCGCTTGCAGGCGCGGCGGTCATTCGCGCGGTGAGCGCGAATGCTCACACAGTGCGAGGCGAACGCGTGCGCATCGGCGGTCCTGCGATGCGTGGCGGGCCGCGTCGGCTACTGCTCGACGAAGAGTTCTCGAAAGAGATTGCGCTTACAGTCGAGCAGCGCGCGCAGATCAAGCAGATTCTCGATCGGCGCGACGTCGAAATGAAAAAGTTGTGGGCGGGCTTCGAGCCGCGGCTCAAGGATTTCGGCCAGCAGGTGCACGCCGAGATCGAGAATGCCCTGACGCCCGAACAACAGGCGAAGCTGGAGGTGGCGCTCGAGCAAGGGCGCGGCCAGCGCAGGCATCGCGATTGTCCGTCCGACAGCACGAAAGCAACGCAGAAGGAGAATTCACGGTGAAGAAGTTCCGATGGCTCGGCGCAACGCTGATGGCCGTGCCGGCAATGCTGCAAGCGCAAAGCGCGCCGCGCGACTCGCTGTCGCTCGATGAAGTGGTCGCGCGCGCCTTGAAAGTGAGTCCCGCGCTGGTACAGGCGAATTCGTCGGTCACGACCGCGAGCTCGAGCGAGCGCGTGGCCGCTGCCGCGTACCTGCCCACGCTGTCGCTGACATCCGGCGCCGGCATGGCCAGCACAGAGCGTTTCAATCCGACAACCAACACCACGGTATCCGGCTCGAGCGATAGCTACAGCGCAGGGTTGGCTGCGGGCATCGATGTGTTCACGGGCGGACGTCGCGGCGCGGAGCGCCAGCGCGCCGCCGCGGTGACCAATGCCGCCGAAGCGACGCTGACCGAGCGCACTTTCGCGGTTACGCTGGAAGCGAAGCAGGCATTTTTCGACGTTGCGAAAGCCGGCGAGCTCGCGCAAGTCGCGCGGGCACGGCTACAGCGTGCGGAAGAAGGGCTCAATGCGGCGCAGCGCCGGCTCCAGGTCGGAACCGCAACGCGCTCGGACGTGCTGCGCGCGCAGCTCGAACAGACTAACGCTAAACAGGCGCTGCTCACAGCGCAGAGCTCCGAGCGCAGCGGCGCATTCGCGCTTGGTCGCATTATCGGCTCGGCAACACCGGTATACGCGAAGCCGCTCGCCCAGCTTGGTCCGCGCCCCCTGGCACGGTCAGAAGATGATTTGGTCCGCTCAGTGGTCGAGGACGCGCCGATGGTGCAATCCGCCGAAGCGAGCTACGACGCGAGCCGCGCTAGCCCGAGTGCAGCGCGCGCGCAATATCTGCCGACCATTCGTCTGTCGGGCGGCTACGATTGGTTCAACCAGACCGCGACCTTGAGCGACGGCAACCTGAGCTGGAGCACGCGCATCAGCCTGTCGTATCCGATCTTCAACGGCTTCACGCGCGAGGACAACATTGCGCGGGCCGAGGCCGCCGCGCGTGAGGATCTGCGCGTGCAGGAAGAACGCTACAAGCTCGGCATGTCCACGATCCTCGATCGAATCACATCGCAAGTCAATCTGATGGATGCGGAAAACAATGAAGTTGCCGCGCGTTACGATTACGAGGTAGCGCGCGCGCAGCTCGAAGCCCTGGTGGGAAGGCAACTGTAATGAAGAGAGCATGGGAGCAGGGGAGCATGGGAGCATGGGTGCTCCTCGCCCTTACGATCGTGGGCGCATGCGCGAAGTCGGACGCGGGTGAGCAGGCGGCTGCGCCGGAGCTGGGCACCGTCGAGAAGCGGGATCTGAACGTGAGCGCGGAAGCGGCAGGTCTGGTCGAGCCGATTCAGCTGGTCGAAATCAAATCGAAGGCGTCCGGCGAAGTCATGGCCGTCAACGTCGAGACCGGTCAGGAAGTCGAGCGCGGCGTGCTGCTCGTCCAGGTCGAGCCGCGTGATGTGCGCAACGCGCTCGCGCAGGCAGAGGCCGACCTCGAGGTCGCACAGGCGCGTGCCGAAACTTCCGGCGCGAACCGCCGGCGCGTGCAGGAGCTGCGCAAGAGCAACGTAGCAACCGAGCAGGAGCTCGAGACGGCGGTGCTGGACGAGGCCAACGCGCGGGCGCAGCTGATCAAGGCGCAGACCAATCTGGAGCTCGCGCGCGAGCGCATGAATGACGTCACGATCCGCGCGCCGCTCGACGGCACCATCATCGAGAAGACGGTCGAGCCGGGCAGCATCATTGCGTCCGCGAGCGGCACGTTCGGTGGCGGCACCACGCTGCTGAAAATGGCTGACCTCTCGGTCGTGCAGGTGCGTGCAATGGTCGATCAGACCGACATCGGCAAGGTGGAGCCGGGGCAGAGTGCACGCGTCACAGTCGAAGCGTATCCGGGACGGCCATTCAACGGGCAGGTCGTGAAAGTCGAGCCATCCGCTGTGGTCGAGCAGAACGTCACGATGTTCCCCGTGCTGATCCATCTGCGCAACGATGAGCGCTTGCTGAAGCCGGGCATGAATACGGAAGTCGAGATCGAGATTGCGGAGCGCACCGACGTGGCCGTGATTCCGAACGATGCAGTTGTCGCGCTGCGCGACGCTACTACCGCCGCGTCGGCGCTCGGCATTTCCGAAGATGCGATGAATGAAAAGATGGAAGCACTGCGGTCTTCAATGCAAAGCCAGCGTGTTCAGGGCGGTGCTGGCGGTCCAGGTGGTCCAGGCGAGCAACGCAGAGGACAATGGTCGCAGAGAGGACAATCATCGCAAGGACCGCATGGATCGCAAAGATCGCAAGGATCGCCGACTAACAGGCGCAACACCGCTCGACCTGGCATCGTATTCCTGCCGGGCTCGCAGATGTTCGGCGGCGTCGACCGTGGCGAAGGCGTTCGCCTGACTGTCGATGATGCGAACGCGCTGTTGCGGGCTCCGCAGAATGTCAAGGACGTCTCGCCCTCGATGCGGCGCAGCC
>JBQTID010000034.1:0-10244 GCA_052389275.1 Gemmatimonadota bacterium
ATTGATGCCGAACACGACCGCGCGATCCTCGCCGAGGCTGAACATAATGCAGAACTCCGCAGTCCGGGTCAGCAACACGGGCGCCAGATAGTTCTGCGACAGCGCATCAAGCCCATCGAATACGACATAGCGAGCCCCTGCCTGGGCCGCTTCCCGGAAGAACGTCTGCGGATCGTCGGAGAGTGGGTACTGCCGCCCCGGCACGCCGCCGATGATGTAGAAGCTGCGCGCTTTTCTCGAAAGCACGGCCGAGCCAGCCGGCAGCACGCGCGGCGCGAGCTCCGCGATCCGGTAGTAATCCTTGTAGGCCTCCGGCAGGCAGGCGTATTCGTCACCGGCTCTATACGACGCCGTGCATTGCCGCCCAACTCGTACCTGCTGCGCGGTCGCCGGCACGCCGAACAAGACGACCAGCGCAGCGGCCGCCGCGGGCACCAGGCGCGCCGCGTTGCGCGACAGCATGCGCGCCAGCCGAACCAGTGCGTCGCCTGCGTAAAACAGGATGAAAGGCAGCGCGGGCAGCAGAAAACGCTCGCCGGACCATACCGCCGGCCAGACCAGGATCAATCCCGTGTAGAGCGGCAGGAACAGCTCGCCTATGCCGGCGCGCTTGATGTTGCGCGCGCGAACCAGCCAGCCATAGAACGCGAGGGCAGCTGTCAAAACACTAACGGGCAACAGCCCCTCCACGCCGAAGAGCAGCATCGGCAGATGCCTGCTGATGTAGCGACCGCTGTTGTCCTGCATGCGCGCGAACAGATCACCGATGCCGATGCTGCCCATGGCAGGATTGTATGGATCGAGCGACCAGAATTGACTGACATAATCCACGCCCCCCTGCGACTTCGCGCGCAGCCACCACAGGAACGCAAGCGGAGCGATCACCGCCGCAAATATCGCAAGCTGTTGCCAGCGTTTATGAATGCCGAGCCACGCGCCGGCGGCCAGCAGCAGCGGCAGACCGGCAGAACGCGTGAAGTACGCGAGCGTGGTCAGCAGCACCGCGCTGATGAAGCGGCCGCGCAGCGCATCAGGCACTCGCTCCCAAGCCCAGATCGCGACCATCGTGATGGCCCAGAACGGCACGTCGGATAACTCCCAGTGGCTCAGCTCGATGACGCCGGGGCTGAGCGCGAGCACCAGCGCGACCCCGATCGCGAGCTCGGGCCTGCCGATTCGCCGAATCCACAAATAGGTGAATCCGATCGCGAGAGCCGAGCATGCGATGATCAGCAGCTTGATGCGCACCCAGGTCGTGGCGCCGATCAGCGAGGCGATGGCGAGAATGATCGGGAAGCCTGGCGGATACTGTGTGTGTGCGGGCTCGGCAGGATCGTACAGGTCGCGATATTCCTGACGCTCGAGCAGAGACTTCGCTAGTGTCAGGTAGCCTGCGTTGTCACCGCCCGTGTGCGGCGCGGGCTGGAACGCCAGCAATGCGATCGTGACGTGCAATGCGATGATAGCGGCGAGCAGCCATCTCCAGCGCGCGCGCAGCAGCACGCCCAAGGAAGAACCGAGCGGCGGCGGTGCCTTCGTGACGGCTGTCTGCTTTCGCGCGCGCTGCCGCGCCCTCGCGCTCACGTGCTCCGGATTACGGTGCGCCGAATGGACTCGGCAGGCGGAAGTCGTCGATCATCTCGCCGACCAGATAGAAGTTGCCTTCCTGCTCTTCGATGCGGCTCCAGCGCAGCGTAGAATAGTTGCCCTTCAAATTGTTGAGCGCGCGCGCCGAGATTTCGCCGATGCTCGCCGGCGTGCCGCCCGTAACCGGAACTCGCATGACTTGATACTTCGTATTAATGCTGTTCGGCGTGGTGAGACGGCGGCTCGTGTTTTCGCTGAAATAGAGAACGTCATTAGTGAACGGCAGGATACGAGGCGCAATTCCATCCGCCAGCTTGCGGTCGACACCGGTATCCAGATCTCGTGCGTGAATCTCACGGTTCAGCTCGTACACGAGCGTCTTCCCTTCAGCCACGAAGAAAGCAGGCACCACGTTGGCGACGACTTCGACACCGGATGCCATGACTGTCGCCTTCTTTCCGGGCAGCGTCACGATTACAGCGCCGACCGCAGCGTCCCAGTTCGGCCAGCGTGTCGTTGGCTTGAAGGTGAGCTTCGCGCCGGTTGCGGTCGTGCGCTCCAGCGTGCCGGCCGTGTCGATCGCGACCATAGGCGCACCGCGCTCCTCGGCCACCTGGATCAGGTCGAGCGCGATCGCGCGCAAATTCTTGTCGCGGGCGCGCTCATAGTATGCGCGCACCAGCTCGACATCGCGAGCGGCGAGCACCTGAAGCGCGGCGGTCTGCACGCGCGGTGACGGGTCCTCGAGCCCGCGCGCCAACACCGCGATCGCGGGCTCGGGTCGGATCGCCAGGAATTCGCGCATCGCAGATACTGCCGCGATGCGCACGCGCTCGTCGGCTGCGTCGAGAGCGATCGCGAAAGTCGGCAGCTCACCGATCGCGCCGCGGCTCGCCAGCAGTCGCAGTGCATTCAAGCGAACCAGCCAGTGTGCGGTTGTGTCTTCGACCACAGCACCCAAACGATCGATGAACGCGGTCGGTCCGACGCGCATCTCCACTCGCTCGGCCGCAGCCATGACCTCGGCGGTCAGCGTGGGACGGACCAGTACGGGCGCGAGGTCTTCGTCGCCTCGCCACGTGACGGGCTCGGTGATTTCCATTGGCAGCGGCTCATCTATCGGCGGATTGCCCGCACATGCCGCGAGAGTCAGCGCAAGCGCGAAAATGCTAATAGTCTTCAAGTCTTCAAATCCTCGATTTTTCCTGGTGTAAAACTACCCAACACGCGCGGCCCTTGTGCGCCGGTCGCTTCCGGCACGTTTGCCGGCACGCGCTGCATGTGCGCCCATGCCAGCGCGGCGAAGGCAACGGCTTCCTTCGCATCAGGATCGACACCGAGCACGGCACCGTCGACCACGGGGATCGGATCCAGGTCGCGCGCAATCATCTGCATGAGCGTGCGGTTGCGGGAGCCGCCACCCGTGACGACCACTTCGTCCACGCCGTTCGGCACCACCCATTGCTTGATTGCGTCGATGATCGTGCGCGCGGTCAATGCGGTCATGGTCGCGATCAGGCTATCCCAATCGTTGCGCACGCCGGGATAGCGTGTGACCAGCTGGTCTATGAACGGCCGGCCGAACACTTCGCGCCCGGTCGATTTGGGCGGTACGCGCGCGAAGAACGGATGCGCCAGCAGCTCGGCCAGCAATTGATTGTCGATCTTGCCTCTGGCGGCGCGTTGGCCGTTAGCGTCGTACGTATCGGTGCCGCCGGTAGCGATCTCGACCGCCGCATTGATCAACGCATTGCCGGGTCCGGTGTCGAATGCGAGCAGCGGCGCGCTCTGACCTCGCTTCGGTACCCACGTCAGGTTCGCCATGCCGCCAATGTTCTGGAGCACGCGGCGCTTCTCGGGATCCGAAAACAGGAACCGATCTACCCACGGTACCAACGGTGCGCCTTCGCCGCCGGCCGCGACATCCCGGGTTCTGAAATCGCTGACAACCGGGATACCCGTGCGCTCCGCAATGGTTGCGGCGCAGCCGAGCTGCAGCGTCGCGCCGCGGCGCCCTGTGTGCGGCGGCTCATGCCAGACGGTCTGACCGTGCGAGCCGATGACGTCGATGTCGGCAGGCGCGAGACCGGCGGCCTTGCACGCCTGGAGCGCCGCCGCCGCAAACCACTCGCCGATGTCCGCATGCAGCCGATTGAGCGCGGCTGCATTGCCGTGCACGATCGCACCGTGTACCTGATCGCGCTGTTGGGTCGAGAGCGGAGTGGTCGTGAAGCCGAGCAGCTTGAATTCGCCAGGCTCGCCGAATTCAACGACTGCTGCATCGATGCCATCGAGGGAGGTGCCCGACATGAGGCCGATGACGCGCATCAGACTTCCAGATCGCCGACGACGCGTACCAGTACGCCGCCGGCTTCGTCCAGTTTGCGCTTCGCTACGGCGCGATCCACGCCCAGCTTCGCCATCACGATGGCTGTCTTGACATGGCCGCCCGCGTCATCCAGCACATCGGCCGCCTCGCTACGCTGTACGCCGGCCGTTTCCATCAGGATGCGCTGGCCGCGGTCGCGCAGCTTCTCGCAGGTGACTTGAAGATCGACCATCAGATTACCGAACACCTTGCCGGTCAGCACCATCGAGGCTGTCGTAATCGTGTTCAGGACCATCTTGGTCGCTGTGCCCGCCTTCATGCGCGTCGAGCCGGTAATGATCTCGGGTCCGACGAGTGGTGCAATGACGACGTCGTGCGTGCGCTGCAGCTCTTCACTAGGATACGTGCAAAGCAGGAAGCCGGTGCGCGCGCCGAGCTCGCGCGCGCGACGAAGCGCGCCGTGGACGTAAGGAGTTGTGCCCGACGTCGCAATGCCGAGCACGAAGTCTTTTGCGTTGACACCACGCGCCTCGAGATCGCGCACGCCGTCTTCCGGTTTGTCCTCGGCGCCTTCCCGCGCGCGCACCAGGGCCTCGTAACCACCGGCGATAATGCCCTGCACCATCTCGGGATTGGTGCCGTACGTGGGTGGCATCTCGGACGCATCCAGCACACCAAGCCGGCCCGACGTGCCCGCGCCAACGTAGAAGAGGCGGCCACCATTGCGGAATGTCTCGACCACCATGTCGACTGCCCGTGCGATCGCCTCGCGTTCCTCGCCTACAGCCACCGCAACCTGGCGGTCCTCCGCGTTGATCAGATCGACAACTTCAATGGTTGAAAGCTGGTCAATGCGGCGGCTGCGCGGATTTCGCTGCTCGGTAAGCCTGGCATCCAATGGACGTCGTTCTTCCATGGCGCTAAGCTATCCGAATGGTGCATTCGCTGCTAGACCGCGCGACCGCGCTCGAGGCCGACCTGATCGCGCTGCGCAGGCATTTCCACCAGCATCCCGAGCTTGCGTTTCGCGAGTTCGCGACGGCTGAAGAGTGCGCGCGCAGGGTCGAAGCGCTCGGCTATTCGGTGAGACGCAATGTCGCCATCACGGGCGTTGTCGCCGAGCTGCGCAATGGCGCTGGTCCAACCATCGCGCTGCGGGCGGACATGGACGCACTGCCGATTCACGAGGACAACGATGTCGACTATCGGTCGGCCGTCGACGGTGTCATGCACGCATGCGGCCATGACACGCACATGACAATGTTGATCGGCGCGGCGCAACTCCTGGCCGAAGCAAAAGCTCATGGTTCATTGCCCGCCGGCACGATTCGATTGTTGTTTCAACCATCAGAAGAATCCAGCGACCAGGAAAACAAGAGTGGCGCGCGCCGCATGATCGAGGATGGCGCGCTGGATGGTGTGGACGCGGTCTTCGCACTGCACATCGGCGCGCACCTGCCGGCCGGTGTCTTTCAGGTGAGCGCCGGGCCCGTGATGGCTGGCACGGACACATTCGTGGCGACGCTAAGGGGAAGGAGCGCGCACGCGGCGCGCGCATACGAAGGCGTAGACGCGATCGTGCTGGCCGCGCACGTGATCACGGCGTGTCAGACCATTGTATCACGCAAGATCAATCCGTTCGATGAAGGGGTATTGAGCATTGGCATGATCAGCGGCGGCGTGGCGGAAAACGTGGTCGCCGATCGCGTCCAGTTGCGCGGCACGCTGCGCTACTTCGAGAGCCGTGTCCGCAAGACGATTCGGCGGGAGCTGGAGAACGCGTGCGAGATCGCGGAAGCGCTCGGTGGCAAGTACGAGCTGAATCTGCGCGACGGCTATCCGCCGGTGGTCAACGACGCGGCTCTGACGGAGATCGCGCGGCGGGCGATCGCGAGCACTGTCGGCGCAGCGGCGATTGCGCCCGTCGAGCCAATGATGGGGGCCGAAGATTTTGCGCTGATGCTGGAGAAAGCGCCCGGTGCATTCATCTGGCTGGGCGCCGCGCTCAAGAAGCCGCGCGAGCATCATCATCCGGAATTCAACATCGATGAGTCGGTCCTGCCGAAGGGCGCCGCCGCATTGGCGGCCATTGCGATATCAGGGATGGACTACGGACCTGTGGGCATCGGACCTGTGTCCCATGTTCAATGATGCCGCATCCAGACATGTCGATCCCTCAATTGATGCGCTATGGAGGAAACTTTGGTTCACTTGAAATGTGAGATGCGGCCAACATTGAACATGGGACACAGGTCCGTAGTCGCTATCGCCATCGCTATCGCCGGGTGCATGCAGACACAAACGACCAGCCAGACCGAAGGCGTACGAGTTTCCGCCCGCCCAGCTGCGGTCGCAGCCGCGCAGCACGGCATGGTGGCGACCGATGCGCCACTCGCTACCGACGTCGGCGTCAAAGTGCTCCAGACTGGAGGCAACGCCATCGATGCCGCGATCGCGACTGCGTTCGCGCTCGCGGTGGTATATCCCGAAGCCGGTAACATCGGTGGCGGCGGCTTCATTGTCGCGCATTTCGCCGATGGCAAATCCGTAGCGCTCGACTTCCGCGAAATCGCGCCCGGGCGTGCGCACCGCGACATGTTCCTCGATGAGGAGGGTGATGTAACCAACAAGTCGCTGGTCGGACATCTCGCATCAGGCGTTCCGGGTGCAGTCGCGGGTCTCTACGAAGCGCATCAGAAGTACGGCTCGAAGCCGTGGCCGCAGCTGGTACAGCCCGCGATCGAGCTCGCGCAGAATGGCTTCGTAGTGGACGAGCATCTGTCCCGCACGATCGGCAACGATGAGCGACTTCTGCTCTTTCCGGCCAGTGCGAAACTATTGCTGCGCGATGGCAAAGCGCCGGCGCCGGGCACGCGACTCGACAATCCGGAGCTTGCTGCTACGCTTCGACGCATTGCGGACCAGGGACGCGACGGTTTCTACAAGGGTGAGACTGCCGATCTGATGGTCGCGGAGATGCAGCGCGGCGGTGGCCTCATCTCCCACCAAGATCTCGCGAACTACCAGCCGAAGTGGCGCAAGCCGATCGCATTCAGCTACCGCAACCACCGCGTCATCTCGATGGCACCCGCATCATCGGGCGGCGTCACGCTCGCTCTGATGGCGAACATCCTGAGTGGTTACGACTTGAAGACGATGGGACCGCATTCGCCGCAACGGTACCACCTCATAGCTGAAGCGTCGCGCCGGGCCTTTGCGGACCGCAACCACTTTCTCGGCGACCCGGATGTAGTCGCGATCCCATTCGACATGTTGCTCTCACGGCAATATGCCGAGCGCTGGCGCACGACCATCGAGCGCGACCGGGCCACACCATCGACCGACGTGCGCGCCGGGCTGCCACAGGCTACCGAAAGCACGCACACCACGCATTTCTCGATCGTCGACTCAAAAGGCAACGCGGTCGCGCTGACCACGACCATCAATGCCTTGCATGGCTCCGCGGTGACTGTAACCGGCGCGGGTTTTCTGCTAAACGATGAGATGGACGATTTCACGAGCAAGGTCGGCGTGCCGAACCTGTTCGGCCTGGTGCAAGGCGAGGCCAACGCGATCGCGCCGGGCAAGCGCATGCTGTCAGCCATGACGCCGACCATCGTGCTGGATGCGAACGGCAAGACCTTGCTGGTCACCGGTGCGCGCGGCGGACCGCGTATTATCTCCGCTGTGCTCCAGATCATGTCGAACGTGCTCGATCACGGTATGGGCCTGCCCGATGCGGTGACCGCGCCACGCATTCATCATCAGCATCTGCCCGATGAGCTGATGCACGAGACCGATGCGTTTGATGAGGAAATCGCGAGCACGCTCACCCGCATGGGACACAAGCTGGGTGCGCGTGGAGCGATTGCGACTGCGCCGACGATCTTGCGGGTTGGAAATCAGTGGGTTGGAATGCCGGATCCGCGGTCGGGCGGGTTGGCGAGGGGATATTGAAGGAAGGAATATGTGACTGTGAGAATGTGGGAATGTGAGATCATCTCACACTCTCACACTCCCACACTCTCACAATCCCTAGCTTACCGTACGCCGCACCGTAATCGGCTCATCCAGTCGGACTCGAACCGTAGAGCCCGCCGCGAGCACCGCATCCACGTCAGACGTACCCATGGCAACTGCGGTACCAGCCGCGGCGCCGATCACCGCGCCCTTCAGCGTGGACTTCGTGTCTTTACCGAGCACGCGGCCGATCACCGCGCCGGCTGCCGCACCCGCGGCCACCTTGCCGGCCTGCTGGGCCGTGCTCTGGCGCGTAACACGATCCGGATGCGCCTCGATCACTGTCGCATCGAGCGGATAGCTGCGACCGCCATGCGAGACCGACTCGAACGCGAGACCAATCACGCCGGTCTGCGTGACGTTGCCGGACTTCTGCACACGTGTCACACGACCACGTACGGTCGCACCGGCCGGAATCAGCACATTGCCGTCGGTATCCATGATCGGATCCTGCAGCGTCGCCGTGAAACCGTCACCGACCTGGTTCTTACCGGTCGACAGCGTCTCGTTCAGCGTGATGCCGAACGTTGTGCCCGCAGGCGCACTCGATGTCACCGTGCGCGGCACACTCGCCGCGGGTGCCGGTGTGCGATCGGTCGTGCGACGAACCGGCGACGGCGACGGCGTCCTGCTCGGGCTGCGCGTCGTCGGCCGATAAGTCGGCGCCGGCTGCGGCGGCACCGGCTCATCGGTCGGCGCCAAACCAGCAGTGGTATCCTCGAAAACGCCCGCAGCCGAGTCACCCCTCAGCGCGAGGTCCAGATCGCGATCGAGCTCTTCGTCCTGGACGGCATCGCGCTGATCATCACCACACGCCACCGGCAGAATCGCCAATGGCAGCAGCAATGCGAGCGCGGTCAGTTTCTGCTTGATCGTCATATTCCCCTCCTCGGGAAATTAGGGCTATGTTGGCCGGGCTCGGTAAGGTGCAACGCATATGCCATGTTTTTCCGCAGGGAAACGCCGAAAAATGTCCTCTGAGGCTCGCCTCGACCGTCACCAGCTAAAGACACTGCTGCCGTACATCCAACCGTACACAAAAGGGATTCTGATCGGCCTCGTGCTGACCATCGTGGCGAACGCGTTTCAGGTGATCGGCCCGCTACTGATCGGCGCGGCGATCGACGCGTTTCGCGAGCCGGTTACGGCCTGGACGGAGCTGAAGACATACGCCGCATTGATCGTCGGCGTGGCTTTGCTGGGCGGCGCGGCGCGCTACGGCATGCGGCAGCTGCTCAATGGCATCAGCCGTCGCATCGAGAACGACATCCGGGTTGCGTTCTTCGATCAGCTGTTGCGCCTGGATGCGGCTTTCTTCACCAGGCACCGTACTGGCGACCTGATGAGCCGCGCGGTGAGTGACATTGGCAACATCCGCATGGCGATCGGTCCCGCTGTGATGTACACGGTCAACACCGCGGCCTTCACGATCTTCTCGCTGATCGCAATGGTACGCATCGACGTGCAGCTCACGCTCGTGTCGACGCTGCCAATGGTGCTGCTCGCGCCGCTCACGCTCTATTTCGGCAACATTCTGCACGCGCGCTACGAGAGTATTCAGGCGCAGCTCGGCGCGGTCACGACCATGATCCAGGAGAATCTGAGCGGTGTGCGCATTGTGCGCGCGTATGTGCAGGAAAGCGCCCAGCAGGCAGAATTCGAGCGGCTGAACCGCGAGTATTTCGATCGCAACATGCGTCTCGCGCGCACCGAAGCGGTCTTCAATCCGTTGCTGACGCTGCTTGCGACGCTGGGCTTGCTGATCGTCCTGATACTGGGCGGCATGCACGTGATTTCCGGCCGCATCACAGTGGGCGAGTTCGTGATGTTCATGTACTTCGTCGGCATGCTGACCTGGCCGATGATCGCAATCGGCTGGGTCACCAATCTGTTCCAGCGTGGCGCGGCATCCTTTGCGCGCATCCGCGCGATCATGAATGAAGAGCCTGCCGTCAAACCTCCGCTCGAACCGGCGTTGCTGACCACGCTACGCGGCGCCATCGATTTCCGAAACGTCAGCTTTCGCTATCCCGGCAGCACACACGACGTACTGAGCAACGTCACTTTCCGCATCGAGGCTGGGCAAACGGCTGCGATGGTGGGACCCACCGGCTCGGGCAAGTCTACGATCGTTGCGCTGCTGACGCGGCGCTATGACGCGAGTCAGGGTGAGATTCGGGTTGACGACGTCGACATCCGCAACATTTCACTCGAGCAGCTGCGCAACACGATCAGCGTGGTGCCGCAGGACGCGTTCGTTTTTTCCGAAACCATCGCGGACAACATCGCGCTCGGACTCCCACCGGGC
>JBQTID010000035.1:0-25430 GCA_052389275.1 Gemmatimonadota bacterium
CTCCCACGCTCCCCGAATCTGGTCGGCGGCTTTGCCGCGAGGGTCACACCCGTTCCCATCCCGAACACGGTCGTTAAGCCTCGCAGGGCGGATGGTACTGCACAGGCGACTGTGTGGGAGAGTACGAAGTCGCCGGCCTTACATTCGAAAGCCCCACTCGAACAATTGTCTCGGGTGGGGCTTTCATGCATCCGGGTCATTCCCGTGGCGCCGGCCTGCCTGCGCGTAGCATATTATTGTTACCACCCCTGTAACCGGAGGGCGATGTATGCCAACCGTAATCCGCTCGCTCAGCCAACGCCGCGTACCTCAATTCCTGGCCGTATATCTAGGGGCAGCCTGGGGACTCGTGCAGTTCGTGGATTTCGTCGGCACGCGTTATCTGCTTTCGCCGGCGTGGACCGACCTCGCGTTGCTCATGTTCGCCTTGTTACTGCCCAGCGTCCTGCTTTACGTATGGAATCACGGCAGTCCGGGCAAAGACGAATGGCAGCGCTCCGAGAAGATGGTGATTCCGGCCAACCTGCTGATCGTGGTTGCTGCACTCGGCTTCGTCGGCGCAGGCAACGACCTGGGCGCCATCACCACGCGCGTTTCCGTGAAGGATGAAAAAGGGAACACCATTGAGCGCGTGGTTCCGAAGGCAGAGTATCGCAAACGGCTGGCTGGTTTCTGGTTCAACTCGCCGAAGGACACCTCGGTTGCATGGCTCCAGAAAGTAATGCCGCTGCTCGTAGAGCACGATCTCAGGCAACAGAACTTTGTAGAGTTGGTGCAGCCAGCATTCATGCGTGAGCAATTGGTCAAGGCAGCAACTAACTTTGTAGATGTTCCTCTCGGCCTGAAGCGACAGATCGCCACAGAAATGCACATTCCTTACTTCTGGGCGGGTGATGTCCGTAAAGAAGGCGGGGATTACGCAGTCGATCTTCGGATTTATGAGAGTGAGACCGGCAAGCCGGTGCACGAGCGCAGCTTCCGCGGCCCCGATCCTTTCGCCCTCGCGGATCAGATAACGGCGCAATTGCTCGAGGACCTGGAAGTGCCCGCGATCGGCACGCCGGACCTGCCGGTCACTGAAGTGGTCACCGGCAATCTGGAGGCGTTTCGCCGCTACGCCGATGCCGTCTTTGCCATCACCATGCCGGCGGACTGGGCCAAAGGTGCGCAAGAGGTAGAAGAGGCGGTGAAGCTGGATGCAACATTTGCACAGGCTCATCTTACTCGTTACGCCGTAAAGCTCTTCAGCAATGACGCCGCTGAAGCGCAGAAATCAATCCAACTCGCCCTCGACCATTCGTATCGACTGCCGGAACGCGCGCAGTTTCAGATCAAGGCGGAGTACTACTACGCCAACCAGGACTGGCCTCGTGGATTCGCGGTCCTGCAGCTCCTGACGAAGCTGTATCCAGATGACATTCAGTCACACCAGATGATGGCGCAGATGCTCATGCTGCGTAATGATCACCTGGGCGCCATCGCATCCCTCGAGCGCGTGCTCGAGCTGGATCCCAGCCGACACGAGTTGCGGCAGCGGATAGGCGCGCTCTATGAAGCGAAAGGCGACCTGAAGAAAGCGCTCGCCGTTTTTGAGGAATACGCGCGGCAGTTTCCGAAAGACGAAGAGTCGTTCCTCAAGATTGCGGACCTTCAGATGCATGCCGGCGAGCATGGGCAGGCACGAATCGCCTATGAACAAGCTCTGATCATCGAACCAAACGATGTAACTGCGCTGGTCGGGCTGGCGAGACTCGAGCACAACCTCGGCAATATGAGCATGGCCGAGCAGCGCATCGAAGAGGCACTGGCTGCCAGCAAAACGCCCGAGGACCGCTCAAAAGCGCTGCAAACATTGGTGTCGCACTACGAGGGCACGGGACAGATCGCATTGGCACTTCAAACCACAGATGCGGTCGTGGCTGAACAGCAGAAGTTTCAGCCACTTGCAATGGTCCTTCTCAGTGGCATGCGGACGCCTGGACTGCGCGCGCAAATAGATGCGGAGCGCGGCATCAGGGAGCTCGAGCAGTTACGTGGCATGCTGCAGCCGCCTTTCGACGCGTTCTACCCCTTTGCAGCCATGAATCTTTACACGGAGCTGGACGATGCTGCTCGTGCCGAGCAAGCCGTCATTGCGGGCGACGAGACGATCGCGAAAATGCAGCTCAACTTCCTTGAGTCAGTAGTGGTTTTCTCGCGCGGACGGGTAGCCGAGATCCGTGGACAGTGTAAGGAAGCGGCGCAGTGGTACGAAAAGGCTCTCGCGCTCGATCCGGCGGACCCGGGACCGAACGAAGATCTCGGTAGGTGCCTCCGCAAGCTCGGCAAGCGCACCGAAGCAGAAGTCGCGTTCAATAAGGCCTTGCAGGTGATTCCGGCGCATGCGCCGACTCATTACGAGCTTGGGCTGCTCTATCGTGATGCGGGTGATCACGCACGTGCCGAACAGCATCTGCAGAAAGCTCTGACCGCGTGGTCGAAGGCGGATGCTGCGTTCAAGCCGGCGCAGCGAGCGCGCGCAGCATTGGCGTCGGTGAAGAAGCAGGGCGTTTAGCACCGCACGGGCTAGTTAGTTAGAGCTGGCTTGCCGTCCGGATCAGCACGTAAATCGCCAGTGCGGCCATGATCAGTGTGACCGCGGCTCCATACGCCGTCAGCCAGCGCGGATGGCGATAATTTCGAACGATCTCGCCACGATGCGCCGCGATCAGCAGCGTAAGCAGCGCGATCGGCAGCACCAGCGCGTTCAGTGCGCCCACCACTACCAACGTCTTCACCGGTCGGCCGATCAGCAGGAACAGCATCGTCGCCGCTACAATGAACGCCATCACAACCGCACGTTGATTCGCGAGCCTCGTGTGCAACGTCGTGACGAACGACGCGGAAGTGTAGGATGCGCCGACTACGGATGTTACCGCTGCCGCCCACATCACGACCCCGAACATCCGATAGCCGGCCTCGCCTGCGGCCAGCCGGAACACGGATGCAGGCGGATTCGACGTATCGATACTCAAGCCCTTTGCCACCACGCCCAGAGCCGCGAGAAAAAGCAGAACGCGCATGACGGCGGTCACGAGAATCCCGGAAGTTGCAGCGCGCGCGACCTGCGGCAGGGCTTCGACGCCGTGGACGCCGGCATCGAGCAGACGATGCGCGCCGGCAAATGTGATGTAGCCGCCGACCGTACCGCCGACCAGTGTGACGATTACGAGCGCGTCGATCCGCTGCGGCACAATCGACCGCAGCACGGCTTCACCAACTGGCGGCGCCGATGTCGCGGCGACATACACGGTCAAGCCGATCATCACGAAGCCGAGCGTCTGCGCAAAACGATCCATGGCGCGGCCGGCTTCGCGCACCAGGAACAGCGAAAGCGCCAACAGTCCGCTCAGCAATGCACCGACACGTACGTCGATGCCGAGCATTACGTTCATGCCGAGGCCGGTGCCGGCGACGTTGCCGACATTGAACGCGAGGCCGCCCAGTGCGATCAGAATCGCGATGAACGTTCCGGCACCCGGCAGCACGCGATTGCCGATTTGCTGTGTCGGCAGCTTCGCAACCGCGATGATACGCCAGATGTTGAGCTGCGCGCCGACATCGAGGATGATCGATACGAGAATTGCGAACCCGAAGCTGGCGCCAAGCTGTGAAGTGAAAAGCGCGGTCTGGGTGAGGAATCCTGGCCCGATCGCCGAAGTCGCCATAAGAAACGCGGCGCCGAGCAGTACGTTCCAGCGCATCTTGCCGACGACTGGCGGACGTGCGGCTACCGAATCAACCAAGTCGCCTGGATCGAAAACAAATTGTCGTCGGGATCGGTCGGGCCGTCACTGCTGTTCAGCATCAGCTCGCTTCGGACATCGAAAGATTCGCTCACGCGGTAGCCGGCGCCGAGCTGTATGCGGCGCGCGTCGAAGTCCCACGGCGACGTTGAGCCATCTTTGTAATGCAGCTCATTGAAGTGAATGCTGCTGTAGCGGCCCGCCGCAAACAGACCGGGGCCGAGCTTCAGCTTGCCTTCGGCATACCATGAGATATCGATCGCCTTTTCCGAAACGCGCGGCACCTCCCAGGTATCGTGGATGAGCTCGCCACGAAGCTCGATCAGGCCACGAGTGAGGGTTGCTTCAATGCCAATGAGTCGCTGATGATAATCGCTGGAGCTTTTGCCTGCCCGAAAATTGATCGTATCGGCATCGGGATGCAGGTAAGGACCATAATTGTAGGACGCGCCCAGGCGGAGCTCCGGCATTACCTGAACGCCCATGTGCGCGACGTATGAAAGCCGGTTGACACTTTTTGGCCAACGATTCCATACGTCGGGCTCCGCCGATGGCGCGCCATTCATGGCAGCGAGGCGATAACTAGCGGGTCCTGCGCTGCCGACCAGCATCACACCGAGCTGATATGGCGCGGCCCACACGGGCGGCGCGCCGCGCCGCCGGAACATGGTTTGTGGCGCATCTTTCCAATCAATGAAATCGTTATTGTCCGAGGGCGGTAATCCGGACGTGACCATCGTACGGTAGTCGTAAGACAGCGGTGGTCGAATGAGCGGGTCCGCGCCGGAGTGATGCCGCTGCGGATAGTTGCCGAACGGCGAAACGAAGCGCCCGAGCTGAGCGGACGCATCCGCGCTGGCCAATGGAGTGATCCGCGCAAATGCCTGTTCAATGCGCAGATCGAGATCGCCGCGGCCGGGTGTCTCGCCGTGGTCGAGCCGCAGCTCGAACAGGCCATAGAGATGCCGGCCTGCGAAGATATCGAGAAAGCCGCTGGCGCGGCCTGCGAGGAATGCCGTGGTGTCGGCGATCAGCCACGAGGGGCTCGCATCGGCGGCAAACGCCTGTAGATCAATACGCGCAGATGGCTGAAGCTGCACGGACCCGAGCGTCCACGTGCGCTGCGCGAACATTGTCGCGGGCGCAAGCAGTAGCGATGCGATGAGCGCGAGTGTCGCACGCGCTGATGTGGCCGCGACCGAGTCTTCCTCGAGCGCGATCACCTCGAAAATCTCGAGCGGCCTGGAAATGCCCTTCATGACACGCGCGCCGAGCGCTGCGACGTGGACTTGTCCGCTGACGCGTTCGCGTGTGGACGAAGAGAGCAGGATTTGACCGCCACGCGCATCGCCGCATAGGCGTGAAGCCAGATTGACGGGCGCACCCAGCACCGTGTAGTTCAGCCTGCGCGCGGAACCCATGTTGCCGGCAACGACGATGCCGGTGTTGATCCCAATGCCGACCGTTATGGGCGCGGCTCCTGCCGCGCGACGCGCGTTCATGGCGGCGATCTCATTCTGAATCCGCACTGCCGCGCGCACTGCGCGTACGGCGTCATCGCCGTGACTCATGGGCGCGCCGAACAGCGCCATGATTTCGTCTCCGACGTACTTGTCGACGACGCCGCCTTCCGCGACCACCGCGGCCTCCGCCCGCTCCATGACTTCGTTCAGCAACGCGACGACCTCGTGCGGCGGCATGCCCTCGGACAGTGCCGTGAAGTTACGTATGTCCGCGAACAACGTCGTAACTTCGCGCGTTTCGCCGCCCAGCTTGATTTCGCCCTTCAGCATCTCGTCAGCGACATCGCGGGAGATGACCTTGTCGAGCACACCGCGATACTTCTCTTTCAGGAGCAGGCCACGCGTCATCTCGTTGAACGCGTCGGCCAGCATGCCGATCTCATCGTTGGTGCGGACGCGTACCTGCGTCTCGTAATCGCCGCGTGCTACCCGTGCGGTCGCGGCCACAAGCGCGCGTACCGGCTGCGCGAAACCACGCGACAGCACGAACGCAACCAGGATTGCGAGCGCGAGCACGGCCAGGCCGATATAGCGGATCGCGGTCTGGATCTTCTCGAAAGGACGTACCACATCGTCGAGCGGAATTCCCAGCACGATCCGCATGGCGGTTGCGGCCGCACCCGGCAACGGGTGCGTTACCCGCGCAACCTGGCGCGCGCGCTGCACAACGCCGGATGAGGCGACACACTGGCCGTTGGCCGCGAAGCACACATCGACGCCGAGCGCCTGTCCGAGCGTGCGCGCGGTTTCGTCATCGATCGCGAAGCCGAGCAGCAGAATGCCGACCGGCTGATCGACCGTGTACAGCACGGCTGGGTGAATGGAGAAGAGCTGACGATCGATGATGTGGTAGCCGAAGACAGCGGTGTCACCTGCGAACAGCCGGTCGATTGCGGGCGTCGAGATCGCACTCGAAGGATTGGCTACCGCGCCGCCACGGACAACAGCCGCGATCGGATCGGCGCCCAAGCTTGTAAATGCAGCAAGGGCGTCCGGAAAACCCGCGAGCCCGAGCTCATAGCGCGTTGCCTCGATGAGAAGATCGGTGTCACCATCGAGCGCTTCCTGCAAGGCGGCGCCCCAGCGGTTTGAATTCGCGGCGCGCTGACCCAATTGAGCGAGCTGCTGCTGGCGAATGCGCTCGATGCGGGCAAACGCATCCCCTGCGCGATTGACGGTGCTTGCGACCACCGCATCGACTTGCCGGTTGGCTTCGCGCCGCACGACCAGCAACGTTACGAGCAGCAATGGCGCAACCGTTCCGAACAGCGCGAGCAGCAGCTTTACACGGAAGGTCGGCCGAAAGAAATCAGAACGAAGCATTCAACTGCGCATTACCGTTTGCTGGCACCGTGACGTCGAAGGTCTTCTTGCCGCGCTCAGGATGCCAAACCGCGACTTTGTAAGTTCCGGCAGGCACATCGGGAATGCTGAAGGACCCATCGTCGCCGACAATTGCGTAATATGGATTTTCGAGCACGACGATCGCGCCGCGCATCCATTTGTGCACCTCGCAGAACACCGCGACCGTGCCGGGCTTATCGAACGTGACGCTCTTCGCTTCGCCCTTCGGATAGCGTCCGAGATCGAATCGCTTGGTCTTTGAGTAGGAGAAGACGTTGTGGAAAAACTTGTCGTCGTTCGGAAAGCGAACGGTTGTACTCGTCGGAATCGCGAGTAACGCGGGCTGAAACGCGGTATCACGCTGTGCCATTTGCGGATCGCGCACAGACAGTGCAGCCCCGGTTATGCGACCCTCAACGAATACCACCGCGGGCAATGGCTTGATTGGATGTGAAGCAGCGCCACCCGCGCCGGCGTAGCGCGTAGCCAGCCGCTCGGGCAGCTGACGGACCGTGACGCGCCCCTCAATGCCACCCATCTGTGAGAACATTACCGCGTACACTGCGGCAGCAAGGAATGTGAGCATGCCGATATTTACGGGTGTCGCGCGCGGGAATCCAGCAGGTTAGCGTCGAAAAGCCGCCAATAGAGTGGAAACTGTGCGCGGCACGTCGTCGGCGCTCATAATCGCACGGATAACGGCCGCGCCGGCAGCACCCGTACGCGCGACCTCGTCGACATTGGTCGCGTCGATGCCGCCTATGCCAACCACGGGAATCCGTACGCTGTCGACGACGCGCCGCAACCCCTGTGGTCCAATCCGCGGTTCCGAGACATCCTTGCTGGTTGTACTGAATAGCGCGCCACAGCCGATGTAATCGGCGCCGGCCGCTGCCGCCTGCCGAGCCTGCTCCGGATCGTCGGTGGACCAACCGACCAGGAATGGTGCCGGCGCAGCCTTGCGTGCTGCCTGTACCGGCATGTCGTCGGGGCCGAGATGCGCGCCGTCCGCTCGCGCGGCGAGCGCGACATCGAGACGATCGTTGATGAAGAGCAGGGCACCAAACTGTGCGGTCAGGGTTCTGAGCTTGCACGCTTGCTCGAACAATTCGCGTGCGTTTGCGCGTTTGTCGCGCAGCTGGACCGCGGGCGCGCCGGCTTCCAGCGCGCGCCGTACCACATCCTCGACGGAACGTGGCTCTGCCAGCTGCGCGTCGGTTATGACGATCAGCCTAAGGTCCACGCGCGCGCCCGAGTCGAACCTGCTGCTTCGCGCGATTGTGCTCGTCGAGCGAAGCGGTGAAGATGTGGGTGCCGTCGGCGCGCGCGACGAAATAGAGATATTTGGTCGTTGCCGGATACAGCACCGCGGCGATGCCCATTGCGCTTGGCGAGCCGATCGGACCCGGTGGCAGGCCGCGGATCTCGTAAGTGTTGTACGGATTCTTTTGAACTTCGCGGATGTGCGAGTACAGCAATCGTTCGCGGTGTGTGCCCGATGCGTATTGGACGGTGGGGTCGGCCTGGAGCGGCATGCCGATCTTCAGACGATTGTGATAGACGGAAGCGATCAGCGGCATTTCGTCGCGCTTTTTGGCTTCTTTCTCGACAATCGCGGCCAGCGTGATGACCTCCCGCTCATCCATGTCGATGGAATCGGCGCGCGCCTGAAGCGCCGGTGTCCAGATGCGCTTGTACGCGGCGATTGCGCGCGCGATCACCGTATCCGGCGAGACGTTCAAAGGAAACTCATAGGTTGCCGGATACAGGTAACCTTCGAGCGTCGGACCGGGCACGCCGTATTTCGCGGGTGCCGAGTCCGAAAGCAGCCGCGCCAGAATCGTTGCTGAATCAACATCTGTAATGGCAGCTATGCGCGCCGCGATGTCGGGCGTGCTGCGTGCTTCCGGAATGACCAGCTTTGCGGTCAGAAAACGACCCTCGCGAAAGTCGTCGAGAATAGCCGGCCACGATTCGCCGCGCTGAAAGCCATACGTGCCCGGCCGCACGCGCGCATCCGCCCCGGTCAGGCGCGCATACAATCGAAACGCCGGCTTGAAGCCAATGAGGCCGCGCGCGTGCAGTGAGTCGGTGATCTCCGCGAAGGTGGCGCCGGGCGGCACCTGTACCGGCAGCTTCGGGCCGGTCGGCTTGCGTCCGCAACCAGCGCACACGAGCGTCAAAACCAGCACCGTCGTTAGCAGTCTCACGTGGTCTTTTTTCGATCGAGATGCATCTGAAGCAGGAGCAGCGCCGCCGCGGAATCGATGCGCTCCTTCTGCTCGCGCTGCGACTTCTTCAAACCCAGCTCGCGCACAGCGCGTTCCGCGCGTACCGATGTCAGGCGCTCGTCCAGCAAATCGACGTTGATGCCGGCGCGCGCGCGCAGTGTCTTCGCAAAAGCGCGCACTTCACGTGTCCAGTCGGTGTCTTCGCCGGCAAGCGAGAGAGGCAAACCGACCACCGCTTCGGCGACGTCGTTTTGATGAATGATTTCGAGGATCTGCGAGACCGGCGGCCGTTTGCCTGCCCGTCTGACGAGAGTGGGTAGCGGTTGCGCGATGGTAGCGCTCGGATCGCTGATCGCAAGACCGATACGCCGCTCTCCGTAATCTATGGCTAGAATGCGGGCACCGCTCACCGGTCACCAGTTTCAGGCCAGTCCGGCAAGCGCGGCGTCGGCCGACTGGCCGCTGCCGACACGCTCGTAGACAGCCTGCATCGCCTCGGTCGATCCGAAAAGAAAACGACAGCGCGCGTCACCCTGCGAGCGGCACTCGACCTCCAATACCGCGAGCGGCGCGCCGGCTGCATTGCCGAGCACGTTTGCGAGCATACCCGTGCTGAAGAAACAGCTCGGCCGGTTGGCGCCTGCGTCTGCGTTCGCTTCCACCCAATCCGACGATTCGAGCGAGCCCACACCCTCGTGCGCCTGGCTGTGCGCGAGCGTGCCCCAGCCGCGGTTGCTGAAAAGATTGCTCAGCTTACGCCAGAAAGCGCTTTCACTCACGCCTTCGACGGACGGCTGTGCAGCATCTTCAGGTGCGTTGACCAGCTGCGTGAACAACGCATCACCAGCGGCGTGGCCGGCCGCCGCCAATGCCCTGGCCGCGGAGTCGGAGCCGACCTCGTCGGCGAGCGCGCGCCGCAATGCAGCCAGTGATGCGACTGGAATGGCGAGCTCCGGCGGTCGGTTTCCCGGTCGAGGCATGTTCGGCTCCCTGATCAGCGGTAGCGAGCCGCTATTGGCGGCTCATGAGTTCTGCGGCCAGCGCAGTGACCTGCTCCCAGGATATTGTCGATACCCCGAGCTCGCGCGCCTTCTCGAATTTAGAGCCTGGATCGTCTCCCACAACCACGTAATCGGTAGATCTGCTGACACTGCTGGTAACGCGGCCGCCGCGGCTCTCGATGAACTGCGTGACCTCCTTACGGCTGACCGGGTGGCTGCCCGTTACAACGAAGGCTTTACCGGCGAACGGTTGCTCGGCCGCCTGCTCGACTTGTTCGATCATATTGACGCGCGCGCTCGCAAGCCGCTCGATGAGCGCGCGGTTGCGCGGCTCGTGCATGAAAGTCGCGACCGCCTCGGCGGTAGTGCCGCCAATCCCGTGGACCAGCGCGAGATCGCCGGCATCGGCAGCGGCGATTGCGGGCAGCGAGCGATAATGGCGCGCGAGGACTTGTGCGGCGTGAGCGCCCACGTGCCGAATGCCCAGCGCGTATAGCACACGCGACAATGGCCGCTGCCTGGAGTCGTCGATTGCCTGGATCAGGTTCGAAGCTGAAATTTCGCCGAAGCCTTCGAGTGTCAGTAAGTCATTCCGCTTCACGGCGTACAGGTCGGCAAAATCCCTTACCATTGCCTTTTCGAGCAGTTGCGCGATCGTTCGTTCGCCCAGCCCACGTATGTCCATGGCGCCCTGCGACACGAAGTGCACGAGCCCCCAGTAGATTCGTGCGGGACAGGATGTGTTAGGGCAGTACACCATGACTTCAGCGACCGGTCGGTCCACCGCGGTGCCACACGCGGGACAACGGGTGGGCACCTCGAATCGCCTTTCCGCGCCAGTGCGGTGTTCGGTCAGCGGCGAGACTACCTGCGGAATCACTTCGCCTGCGCGCTTGACCAGCACCATGTCGCCGGCTCGCAGATCCTTGCGTTCGATGTCCTCGAAATTGTGAAGCGTCGCCAGCTTCACCGTGGCGCCGCCGATCTCGACCGGTTCGAGCAGTGCATAAGGATTCAACGAACCGGTGCGGCCTACATTGATCTCGATCGCCTTCAAACGCGTGGTCGCGAGGTCGGGTGCAAACTTGTACGCGATGGCCCAACGCGGTTCCCGCTCGCCGATCGTGCCGAGCTCTTCCCACAAGCGGATGCGCGCGACCTTCACTACCACGCCATCGATTGCGTAGTCGAGATCGCCGCGCGTGGTTTCGATACGGTTTGCGAACTCCAGCACCGCCATAAGATCGCCCGCTTCACCGCGAACCGGATTCACGGGGATCCCCCATGCCTGAATCTGGTCGAGTGCCTCGGCCTGGGTAGCAATGGCGACGAGGCGCGCGTCCTCCGGCGACACCTGAATCTGATATCCGAAAAAGCGCAGCGGCCGGTCCGCGCTAACGCGCGGGTCGAGTTGTCGGAGCGCGCCCGCCGCAGCATTGCGCGGATTCGCGAAAGTCGGCTCGCCGGCAGCCGCACGACGCTCGTTCAACTGATTGAACCCGCTGAACGGCATATAAACCTCGCCGCGAATCTCCATGCGCGCCGGTGGCTGCTCGCCGCGCAGCCGCAACGGGACTTCGCGAATCGTACGAATGTTGCTGGTGATGTCCTCACCGAGCACGCCGTTGCCGCGCGTGGCGGCGCGCACCAGCAAGCCATCTTCATATAGCAGCGAGACCGCCGCACCATCGATCTTCAGCTCGCACATATAGCCCGCCTCACGCACTTCGTTCAGCATGCGCGCGTTGCGGTCTTCCCAGCGCTTCAGTTCTTCTTCACTGAACGCGTTATCGAGCGAAAGCATCGCCGACATATGCTGTACCTTCTGGAACTGCGGCGACGGCGCAGCACCGATGCGGCGCGTCGGCGAGTCCGGCGTCTGCAGCTCGGGATGGCCATCCTCGAGCGATTTCAGCTCGCGCAGCAGACGATCGTACTCCGCATCCGACAATCTCGGTGCGTCGAGCACGTAGTACTCGTGACTTGCCTGCTCCAAGGTGTGGCGAAGCTCGGCGGCACGCTGTGCGAGCGCGGCGCTGTCATCACCGCTCAAATATTCCTCCAGGATGATCAGGCTGCGCTGGTGGTCGTTGGCTGTGCCGGCTGGTCGAAGCGCACGACGCGGTTGCGCCCTGCCGTTTTCGCCGTATAGAGCGCTTCATCCGCAAGTCGAACCAGGGTTTCCGGATTCTTGATCCGTGCATGTGGATAGGTGGCTATGCCCGCGGAAATCGTCATTTTCAGCGGTGGCTTGTCATCGCCGATGTTGAACGGCCGGCGCGCGACTTCGCGCCGCACGCGTTCGACGAATACTTCCGCGTCGTCGATGCTCGTGTCGGGCAGTAGCGCCATGAATTCCTCGCCGCCATAGCGGCCGAGCCGGTCGATCTCGCGCGCAGATTCGCGCAGAATGTCGGCCATTTGCTCGAGCACGCGGTCACCCGCCTGATGGCCATGAGTATCATTGACGTTCTTGAAGCGGTCGAGGTCGAACATTGCGACCGTCAAGCGCTCGCCGGTGCGATCGACCCGCTCGAATTCCTCATTGAGCAGTGCGTGGATATGACGGTGATTGAATAGGCCGGTCAAGCCGTCGCTGATGCTGAGGCGCTCGAGCTCCTGATTTTTCAGCTCGATTTCATCCTGAAGCCTCTTGATGCGCAACATCGAGCGGACGCGGGCTTCGAGCTCCGGAAAATCGATCGGCTTGGTGAGGTAATCGTCGGCGCCCGCATCCAGACCCGCGACTTTGTCCTGTGTCGTGTCGCGTGCGGTGACCAGGATGATCGGGATGAATGGCAGCTTCGGATCACCCTTGATGCTACGAGAGATTTCGTAGCCGTCGATATCGGGCAACATGACGTCGAGCAGAATCAGGTCCGGCGGATTCCGCCTGACCACCTCGAGTGCACGTGCTCCTTCGCTGGCTTCTTCAATGTCATAGCCGCGAAAGCGCAGACGCGTCGCGATGATCTCGACGTTGTCCCGGTTGTCATCCACGACCAGAATTCGTCCCAAACTTTCCTGCTGCGGCAGCGGTATGCGGTTTTCCATGGCCGCCCGGACTTCTTGCACGACAAATGCCAAGCTCGCAAAACCGGCGTCTCGCTTGGTTGACGCCGTGAAACGGCGCAATGTATCCTTGGCCTTTGCGGCGTTGCAAGCGAGGCAAATGCGGCGTATTCCAGTAGTTTGGCAGAGGAGGCGGCCTTGTATTACGAAAAGGAATCGGGTGCACTCAATTTTGTGGCTGGCTTGGCGATTGGGGCCGTGCTTGGCGCAAGTATAGCGCTGCTGACCGCGCCGCAAAGTGGCAAACGCACGCGGCGCAGGGTGATTCGTGCTATCGCGGACGCGCGCGATAATGCGGGTGATGAATGGCAAAGCGCAACTGGCGGAGTGAAACGCGCCGTTCGAAGGGGACGTCGCGTGCGGCGGTAGCCGGTAATGGTGCGCGGCTTTCGACCTGAGGCGCTGCCGGCGGAATTCGAACGTCTATTACCGGGCCGTCGGTTCGTCGTGGTCAGCAATCGCGAACCGTACGAACACGAGCACGATGCACGCACCGGCGATCTCGTGGTTCGGCGACCCGCGGGCGGTCTGACATCCGCGCTCGATCCCATGCTTCAGGCGATCTCCGGCGATTGGGTGGCGTGGGGCAGTGGCGGCGCAGATCGCGATATAAGCGACGCCGAAGGTCGCGTCCGCGTTCCACCCGAAGATCCTCGCTACACATTGAATCGGGTCTGGCTCGAGCAGCGCGATATCGAAGAATACTATCTCGGCTACTCGAACCAGGTGCTCTGGCCACTTTGCCATTTGCGGCCGGCTTTGACCCGCATCCGCGCGCGCCATTTCGCGCGCTATAAGGAAGTCAACGAACGATTCGCGCGCGTCGTGCTGCGCGCTACTGCTGGCAAGCCGGCCGCGGTCTGGTTCCAGGATTATCACCTCACGCTCGCGCCCGCGCATGTACGCGCGAGCGACGCTGACGTTTCCCTCGCGCATTTCTGGCATATCCCCTTTCCGCCACCGGAGGTTTTTCGGGTTGCAACGCGCGCTCCGATCATGTTGCAGGGGTTGCTCGCCAACGATCTGATCGGTTTTCATCTGCCGTCTTTCAGCGCAAACTTTTTGCGCTGCGCGCAGCAGCTTGCCAAGGTCGAAGTCGACTGGGAGCGTCGCTGCGTGAGGCTGCCGACTCACACGTGCTGGGTCCGTTCGCTGCCGATCTCGATCGACATTGCCGAGTTCGAGCGCGCGGCAGCGCCGCCGGATGCCGCCGCCCAGCTCGATCGCCTGCGCAAGCGTTATGCGCCCAACGGCGAACGCCTCGGTATTGGCGTGGACAGGTTGGACTACTCGAAAGGACTGGAAGAAAAGTTCAAGGCGCTCGACTTCATGTGGGCGCGCCATCCCGAGGCGCGCGAGACCTTCACGTTCGTACAGGTCGCCGTGCCCAGCCGAACGGACATTGACGCGTACGAGCGGCTCAACGCCAAGATCGAGCGGATGACATGGTCGATCAACGATCGCTACCGCACCGATCGCTGGACGCCGATCCAGCTGGTGAAGGAATCGCTACCGGCCGACCGTCTCGCGCTATTGTATCGCGCGGCGGATGTCTGCATCGTGTCGTCCCTCCAGGACGGCATGAACCTGGTTGCGAAGGAATTCGTGGCGAGTCAGGTCGATGAGCCTGGCGTGCTGCTACTCTCGCAATTCGCCGGCGCGATCGAGGAGCTCACTGGCTGCATAGCGATTAATCCGTACGATCCGGAGGCGTGCGCCGAACACATCAGTGTGGCCCTGACGATGCCGCGCGCCGAGCGCGCCGCGCGGTTGGAGCAGCTGCGTGCGCCATTGCGCAGCATATACGATTGGCTGCACGAATGTTTTGTGCTGTGGGGCGCCGTGGCGGGCGGCCGCGAAGTGCCGCTCTCCGAAGCGGACCAATGGACGTGACACCGGTAAGGAATGATTCCACAACAGCTGATTCGTAAGAAACGGGAAGGCGAAGAGCTCCTGCCGAACGAGCTCGCCGATTTCCTGCGCGCATACATCGAGGGGCGTGTTACCGAGTATCAGATGGCTGCGTTTCTGATGGCCGTTTTCTTTCGAGGCATGAGCACCCGCGAACTGACGACCATGGTAGACGTAATGCTCAATTCCGGCACAGTCCTCGATCTCAGCGGTCTCGGCGGGCGGAGCGTCGATAAGCATTCGATTGGCGGCGTCGGCGACAAGGTTTCCATCATTCTCGCGCCACTCGTAGCGTCCCTGGGCGTCAACGTTCCCATGATGAGCGGTCGCGGCCTCGGTCATACCGGTGGCACGGTAGACAAGCTGGAGTCGATTCCGGGCTTCAAGACCGCGCTGCCGCTGGACCGTTTCCGCGCGCAGCTCGAAAAGCTGCATTGCGCATTGATCTCGCCGACCGAGAGCATCGCGCCGCTGGACAAGCGGCTTTATGCGTTGCGGGATGTGACCGGCACGGTCGAGTCGATTCCGCTCATTGCGTCGAGCATAATGAGCAAGAAGCTGGCGGAAGGGATCACGGGTTTGGTGCTCGACATCAAGGATGGCAGTGGTTCGTTCATGCCGGAGCAGCACCGTGCTCTCGAGCTGGCGCAGACGATGATCGCAATCGGCGAAGGTCACAACTGCCGCACGGTGGCGCTGGTCACGGCGATGGATCGGCCGCTCGGGTACGCAATCGGCAACGCGATCGAGATGGAAGAAGCGATTCTGACGCTGCGCGGCGAGGGCCCGCCAGATCTGGTGGCAGTCACGCTCTGGCTCGCGGCCGAGATGCTGCTGCTCGCGGCCGCCGAAGCGGATCGCAAAGTGGCGTATCAATCGGCGAAACGAGCACTCGAAGACGGCCGCGCGCTCGAGAAAATGAGGCAGGTCATCGACGCGCAAGGCGGCAATCCAACGGTCCTGGATGATCCGGCAGTTCTGCCGCAAGGCCCGATTCGCCGCGTGTTCGAGGCCGAGCGTGCCGGCTATGTTGGCGAGATGCAGGTTCGAGAAATCGGCGAGGCGGCCGTTGCGCTGGGTGCCGGCCGCGCCGCGCTCGGCAGCGAAATTGACGTGGCAGTCGGGTTTTACCTGACCGCGAAGCCGGGACAGCAAGTGTCGAAAGGCGAGCCACTCGCGAGCATCTACGCGCGCAGCGAAGACAAGGCGGCCATCGCGCTCAGCGCATTGCAGCACGCTATCCCGATCGTCGACGTTCGAGTTACGCCACTGCCACTCATCTCGCATCGTGTTACCGCGCGAGGGATAGAAGAGCTGACATGAATAAAATCATTGTGTTCGATACCACGCATCATGCGTTGTGGGCGGAAGAAGTAGCGCGCGATCGCGGCATTGCCGTCGAAGTCGTGCCCGCGCCGGAAGGAGCTGATGCGAAGTGCGGGATGGCTTTGGAGGTGCTCGAGGAGAGTTTCAGCCAGTTACAGTCGTTACTGTCACAGGAAGGAATCCCCTTCAAGTTGCGTTAAGTGGGATGAGCGCGCTGAGTGCGCTGAGTGTGATTGCAATTCGTGGTCGCACTTATCGCACTTATCGCACTAATCGCTCCTATCGCACCGGACTTCCCAGCAACGCCGGCCCATGAAGCGGGCACATTTCCGTCGGTTCCGTGCCCGCGGCGAACAACTCATGCCGGACCAGCTCAACAGGACACGCCGGACTTGCCAGCTTGCCGGTCTGTCTGTCCACTTGCCGTACGACAACCGTTGCCGGCAGCTGCCAGGGCGCCGGCTTTGGCAGCAGCGGTGGGTCGCCGTAATAAACCGAACGCATGAATTGTCCCCACACCGGCGCAGCGTAGATGCCGCCCGCGGCGCCGCTGGTGATCCTCTGGGGCGCATCGAAGCCGAACCAGACGATCGCGAGTAGATTCGGTGTAAAACCGGCAAACCAAATGTCGGTAGCGTCGTTGTTCGTGCCGGTCTTGCCCGCCGCGGGAATCTCGTACGGCAGGTTGCCCTCGGACGGATTGCGGACCGGATACGCGGTGCCGTGATCGACTACGTCACGCATCAGGTCGCGGACAATGGCGTTGGCGGTCGAGTCGAGCGCAACCGCGCGCTCCGGCCGAGTCTCGAATACGACGCGTCCCTCGGGATCTTCCACGCGCAGCACCGCATACGGTTTTGCACGCACGCCGTTGGTCGCGAAGGTCGCATACGCCTCGGCGACCTGTAATGGGATCATCTCGGCCGCGCCGATCGCCGTGGCCGGATAAGGCGGAATCGGCGTGCTGATGCCCATGCGGCGCGTTTGCTGGACGACCGGTTCCATCCCGATTTCGAGCGCGAGCTTGATGGTTGGGATGTTGACGGAAAATTTCAGCGTCTCGCGCAGCGAGATTGGGCCGCGGAAATCAGGATCGAAGTTCCTGGGCGCCCAGACAGTGCCATCGACCTGCTCCATGTAGAACGGCTCATCCACCAGCACGTGCGAAGCCGGCACGCCGCTGGCGATCGCGGTCGCCAGCACAAACGGCTTGAACACCGAGCCCGGCTGTCGCTGCGCCTGAGTCACGCGGTTGAACTTCGAGTCGGCAAAGTCGCGACCGCCGATCAGCGCGCGGATTGCGCCGGTCGTCGGGTCGGTCGCGACGAACAAACCTTGCAGGTACGGCGTTGCGCGCGTGACCGTCTCACGCCCCTGCGCTTTGACATCCGCGTATTTCGGGTGTCTGAAACGAGGCGAACGCTCAATGCGCGCAAATCCCGAATCGAGTGCAGCATGTGCAGCACGCTGCATGTCCGCGTCGAGCGTCGTGTAAACCTTGTAGCCGCGGCTGTAGAGATCGCCACCGAGCCGCTGATCCAGACCGATGCGAATCCATTCCACGAAATACGGTGCGAATCGCGCACTGTAACCGCCTTTGGGTTCGAGCGGTAGCGGCTCGTCCTGCCAGCGTGCTGCTTCCGCGCGTGTCAAATAGCCCTGGTTTCGCATCAAGCCGAGCACCAGGTTGCGACGTTGCAACGCATTTTCCGGCTCAATGAAAGGAGAATAGTAACCCCACAGCTTGACGACTGCCGCGAGCATTGCGGCTTCGGCCGGATTCAGCTGCGCGGCCGGCTTGCCGAAATAATGTTGTGCAGCGGTTTCGATGCCGTGCCAGCCATGGCCATAGTGAATCTGGTTGATGTACGCTTCGAGAATCTGCGGCTTGGTGTAAACGCTCTCGATTTCCTTGGCGACGCGTGCTTCCTTGAGCTTGCGCGCGAGGCGCTTGCGAAATCCGATCTCCTGCGGAAACATGTTGCGCGCAAGCTGCTGCGTGATCGTGCTGCCGCCCCCCGTCACCTTGCCACTCAGCAGATTCCTGATCGCCGCGGTGAAAATGCGGCGATAATCGAGGCCATCGTGACGATAGAAGCGCTTGTCTTCGACGGCCACGAACGCTTGCTGCACGTGGTCAGGCAAGGTTGCAATCTCGATGGGTGTGCGGCGCTCCTGGAAGAACTCGGCAATCAACTGGCTGTCGCGCGCGAGAATCTTGGTCGCGCTCTTTGGCTCCCAGGCGTAGATTTGCGCAACCGACGGACAATTCCGGCAAACCGATTGCCACGCGCCGATGCCAGCGCCGGCAGCAAGCGCGAGGAACGCGCTCGTGATTCCGATAAGGACGATCTGCCAACGCTTCATCGTAATTCCTGGCAAACTATTTCACCGCTGAGCCCGCACAGAACGCAGAGCTGAGAAAATATACGAAATTCTGGCTCTTCCGGCTTTCGTTTGGGGATAAGGCGATACCAACGGCGATATCGGCGATGCCTCGTCGTCGGCCGCCGACCCTGCGTGCATACATGCCTCCGTATTTCTAAGGTTCGAAGAGCGACGTTGCCATCGCTCGCAGCTCAATGCGCCCCTTTTGATGGTGTGCTCTCCGGTGATAATTTAGGGCGCGCGGCAGAGTATTTGCGAGTCTTGCTGGCAAGACTGATCAGCCTGGAGGAGCAATGGCACGTGACTCAGAGGAACGGAAGGCTCGACCGGCGAGTGAGCTGGCGGAAGGCGTGCTGATTCAAGTCTGCGTCGAATGTGGCAAGGAGTACTTCTTCGACGAGAGCGAACCGCCCGCCGACCTTACATGCGAACGGTGTGGTAACCCGGTATTTCGCTCGTTCTTCGATGTCACGAGCGATGACGACGTCGTCGAGGATTTCGACGAAACGACCGAACGCGACCTGCTGACCGATGACCCTGCGACCGAGGTGTCGCGCGGAGATCTGTACGACTTGAACAATCCGTGAATCCACAATTCGCCGGCTCCGGAGTCGCGCTCGTTACCCCATTCGACGATAAGGGCGTCAACGAGCGCGTGCTGCGCGAGCTGGTGGCCTTTCACATCGCGGAGGGCACCGACGCGCTGATCGTGTGCGGCTCGACCGGTGAAGCCGCGACCATGAGCCCCGGCGAGCAGCATACCGCGGTCGCGGTCACGGTCGAGGCCGCGGCCGGCAGAATCCCGATCATCGCAGGTTGCGCGGGCAGCGATACCGAGCAGGTCAAACGCCTTGCGAAAGGCGCGCGCGAAGCGGGTGCGCATGCGATTCTGATCAGCGCGCCGCCGTACAACAAGCCGACTCAGAGCGGGCTGGTCGCGCATTACCGAGCGGTCATGGACGCCGCCGATCTGCCCGCGATCGTATACAATGTGCCGGGTCGCACCTCGGTGAATATCCTGCCTGCGACAATCGATGAAATGGCGCATGACGAGCGTGTCATCGGGGTCAAGGAAGCTTGCGGCGACATCGTACAAATCGCGGAGCTGGCAAGGCGGCTGGCCGACCGGCTCCATATCTGGAGCGGCAACGACGATCACGTGATACCGATCATGTCACTGGGCGGCAAGGGCGTCATCAGCGTACTTGGCAATGTCGCGCCGGGGGATACGAGCCGAATGGCGCACGCATACCTCGATGGTGAGACAGGCACTGCGCGCGAGCTTCAGCTACGCTACCTTCCGCTCGTCAGCGCGCTATTCGCGGAATCGAATCCGATTCCAGTGAAAGCGGCTGTTCAGTGGCTCGGCTTCGATACGGGACCGGTCAGGCTGCCGCTGACCGAAATATCGCCGCCGATTCGGGAGCGATTGATTTCGGCACTCACTGAAGTGGGCCTCAAACCGAGACGCTAATTAATGCCAATCAAGGTTGTCATCTCCGGCGCGACCGGGAGAATGGGGCAGACGCTGGTCGGCCTCATCGCGCACGAGCGCGAATTCGAGCTGGTTGGCGGCATCGAGCGCGAAAGGAAGACCGGCGGCGAGGCAGCGCGCTACGGCTTTCGCACAATCGAAACCGCCGCGACCGGGGCCGACATGATCCAGGCGGCAGACGTGGTGCTGGACTTTTCGGCGGTGGCTGGACTACAGGCGCTGCTGACCGAGCGCGCGGCTGATCTCGCCGGCAAGGCATTGGTAATCGGCACGACGGGGCTGACGCCCGAGGTGCTGCGTTTACTCGCGCACGCATCGATCACGAGCGCCGTAATCGTTTCCGCCAACTTCAGCGTAGGCGTGAATCTGATGCTCGGTCTGGTGGACGCCGCAGCGCGCGTACTCGGACCGGATCGCTTCGACGTGGAGATCGTGGAAGCGCATCACGGCCGCAAGGTCGATGCACCCAGCGGAACCGCGCTCGCGCTCGGCCATGCGGTCGCGAACGGCCGCGGTGTCGCGCTCGAATCGTTTCGCCGCGACGGCCGCAGCGGCAATACCGGGCAACGGCCGCAAGGTGAAATCGGCTTCCATGCGGTGCGCGGCGGCGACATCGTCGGCGAGCATCACGTTCATTTCATTGGTGGGCGCGAGCGCATCGAGATCACGCACCGCGCCCAGGACCGCGCTCTGTTCGCGGAAGGCGCATTGGTCGCGACCAAGTGGATCAACGGCAAAGAGGCCGGCAGTTATTCGATGAAGGAAGTGCTCGGTCTGGCATTCCTCGAGCCGGGCATCTGAGCCGGATGGATTATCAGGAGATTCGCGACCTGATCGCGAACGCGCAGAAGCGAACGCCGATCACCGCGTACGTGCGGCACGCGGACGAGCTGAGTATCACGGCGTCGTCTGATTTGAAGGTGTTTCCAACGGATAGCGGCACGACCATCCTGATTGGCGAATGGGATGCGATTCAGGCAATCCTCGACGCAAACACCGAGCGCATTGCCTACTACCATCTCGAGAACGACCGGCGCAACACGGCGATTCCGCTGCTCGATCTGAAAAAGATCAACGCGCGCATCGAGCCGGGCGCAGTGATCCGGCAGAAAGTAGAGATTGGCGAACGCGCGATCATCATGATGGGCGCGGTCATCAACATCGGCGCAGTAATCGGTGCCGGCACGATGATCGACATGAACGCGGTGGTCGGCGCGCGCGCGCTGGTCGGCGCGAACTGTCATATCGGCGCGGGCGCCGTGCTGGCGGGTGTGCTGGAGCCACCCAGCGCCGAGCCCGTCATTATCGAAGCTGACGTGCTGGTCGGTGCGAACGCGGTTGTACTGGAAGGCTGCCGCGTCGGCAAAGGCAGCGTGGTCGCGGCGGGCGCGGTCGTGGTCGCGGACGTCGAGCCGGGCGTCGTGGTCGCCGGGCAACCCGCGCGCGTCATCAAGAAGGTTGACGCGCAGACCAGGGACAAGACAGCATTACTCAAGGAACTGCGCAGACTCAATGACTGAACGGGCCACCGTACACGTACACGTGAGCGTGAACGTGAACGTAAACGTCCGCTAAGAGGATATATTGGACGACATCCTCCGGCATTTCGGTCCAGAGCTGTTCGAGCGTTATCAGCTCGTGCTGCGGCTGTTGCTCGCGGCTGCGCTGGGCGGCATGATCGGGCTCGAGCGCGAGACGAGCGGCAAGCCGGCCGGCTTTCGCACCAACCTGCTGATCTGTCTGGGCGCCGCGCTCATCACCGAGATTTCCTACAATATCGCGTTGCTCGGCGCCTCGGAGATTGGCGGTTCGCCCGACCCCGGACGCATCGCGGCGCAGATCGTGAGCGGAATCGGTTTTCTCGGAGCCGGCTCGATCCTGCACTCACGCGGCGGCGTGACCGGCTTGACGACCGCCGCGACTCTCTGGGTGGTCGCTGCGATCGGCATGGCCGTGGGCGCGCGCGCATACCTCGCGGCATTGGTCGCGACTTCACTCGTGATGCTCGCGCTCATGCTGCTGGGGCGTGTCGAAGATCACCTGATTCCGCGCCGTCCGACGGAGCGCAATGTGAACGTGAGGTTCCGGCCGCCGGTCGAAACCATGGCGGTCCTCGAGCAGAAGCTGACTGCGCTCGGATTTGCGGTCGACACGCTGCGAGTAGAGAGAAACGAGCACGGCATTGAGGCTTCGTTTCAGGCGCGCGGCGAGCCCGACAAATGGGAAAAGGTCGTGCACACGCTGCTGGCCGTGGAAGGCGTACAAAAAGTCGAGCTCGCGTAGCCAGTTCGATTCACTTGCGTAGAACCGGACGCTGAGTAGCTTTAACTGATTCGCTCCTCGGATTCCTCAACCCCCACGAAGAGATGCTCGAAATCTTCAAAGCCGCGATTCAGCGTGGCGCATCCGACATTCACATCAAGGCCGGCGACTTCCTGCGCGCGCGCATCCGCGGCGAGCTGGTGCCGCTCACGCAGCAGCGGCTGACACCGGAGCAGATCAAGCAGATCTGTACGCAGCTGATCCCGCATCAGCGCGATCGCGAACGCCTCGAGGAAATCAACGATTACGATTGCTCGTGGGGCGCGCCGGGTGTCGGCCGCTTCCGCGTGAATATTCTGCGCCAGCGCGGCACGCTGATGATCGTGATGCGCGTGATTCCCATCGAGATTCCGAACTTCGAGGCGCTCCGGCTGCCGCCGATTCTGGCCAGGCTGTCACTCTCGGAGCGCGGCATGATTCTGGTCACGGGCGTAACCGGATCCGGCAAGAGCAGCACGCTGGCCGCCATGATCGGCTACATCAACAACAATCGGCATAAGCACGTCATCACGCTCGAGAACCCGATCGAGTTTCTGCACCGCGACATCAACAGCTCGATCACGCAACGCGAAATCGGCGCGGATACCGAATCGTTCGAGTCGGGGCTGAAGTCCGCGCTCCGTGAAGATCCGGACGTCATTCTGATCGGTGAGATGCGTGACATGATCACGATCGACACCGGCATGAAGGCGGCCGAGACCGGTCACCTCGTGTTCTCGACGTTGCACACGACCAACACGGTGCAGACCATCTCGCGCATCATAGCCGTGTTTCCGCCGCATGAGCAGGCGATGATCCGCATTCGTCTGGCGGAGTCGTTGCAGGGCGTGGTCAGCCAGCGGTTGTTGCCGACCAGGGATGGCAAGGGCCGGGTGGTTGCGGCGGAGATCATGGTGGTTACCGGCACGATTCGCGATGCGATTCTGGACCCGGAGAAGACGAACGAGATTTTCGACCTGATCGCGGAAGGGCGTGAACAGTACGGTTCGCAAACTTTCGACCAGCATTTGATGGATCTGGTGCGTGGCGACATGGTGGAGTTCGAGACTGCCATGGCGGCGGCGAATAATCCGGGAGACTTCGAGCTGAAGATGAAGACGCTGGCGTAGTCCGTGACGCACGTTTCTGGTGTGGAGCGGCTGGCCGGCATTTTCATCCCGATCGTCACTCCGTTCGATCCGGGCAGCGGCGACATCGCGCCACTCGCGTTTCGCGCCAACATTCGCAAGTGGCTCGCTGAACCGATCGACGGTTACGTGCTCTTCGGATCGAACGGCGAAGGCGCGCTGCTGCACGAAGAAGAAAAAGTCCGACTCACGGCCTTCGCGCGCGAGCTGATTCCGCCCGGCCTGCCGCTCGTGGTCGGCATCGCCGCGGACGCGACGCGCGGCGTAGTAGCGGAAGCGAAACGTCTGGCTGCGGCAGGCGCGGAATACGTATTGGTATCACCACCTTCCTATTTCGGCTCGGTCATCAGCCCGGCCGCTCTGGCCGATCACTACACACACGTCGCCGACGAGTCGCCCGTGCCGGTGCTCGTCTATCACATCCCGAAGAACACGCATGTCGTCATCGAACCTGGATTGATGGCCGAGATCGTTCGGCATCCAAACATCGTCGGGTTGAAAGATTCCTCAGGTGACATCAAGCGCTTCGCGGATTACTCGAACACGTGCGAGAAACGTTGTCGTCTGTTCGTGGGTGGCGGCTCGCTGCTCTACACGGCGTTCGAGCTGGGCGCGGTGGGCGGCATCATCGGCATCGGCCAGTTCGCGCCGCGGCAATGCGCCGCGCTACTCGAGAAGTTCCGGGCCGGCGACACGACCGGCGCCGGCGCGATTCAGCAGCAGCTGATCCCGGTGCACAAAGCGATTGTCGCGGCACACGGCGCAGTCGGCACCAAGGCCGCGCTCGATCTGGTCGGCTATCAGGGTGGCCCGCCGCGCTCCCCGCTCAAGCCGCTCTCGAGCAAAGAGCAGCAACAGGTGGCCCAGGTACTGCAAGGAGCGGGACTCCTCTGAGAGTGTGGGAGTGTGAGAGTGGACTATCGTGAGGTGCTGCGCGAGCTGGCGCGGCCGCGCATGACCGGCACGCCGGACGCGCACGACATTGGCGAAAGCATGCGCGCGCGGCTGAACGCACTCGGCTATCAGGTTCACGACTTTCCTTTCACCTTTTCGACGCTGCCCGGCCGCTTCGCCGTCACCGTTTGCGGTGCGCTACTCCTGTTCGGCACCATGACGGCGGCGTGGCTGCTCAACCAGCGGCACCCGGGCGTTGCGCTGGTTGTCCTCCTGTTCGTGCTGTTGCTGTGCGGCGCTGTCGCAGCACTTTCACCAGTGCTCACCACGATGTTGCCGTTCGGCAAGATCGCCGCCAACAACATGCTCGCGAAGAAACCCGGCAGCCGGCCGCGCTACATCGTCATGGCGCATCGCGACACCAAGTCGCAGCCGCTGCCACTCGCCTTCCGCGGTCCCGCGATCATTCTCGCGATCGTTGCCTGGAGTGTGTTGCTCGGGATCGCGATTCTCGGCCTGCTCGATCCGGTGTATCTGGTAGCGCGCATTACCACACCGGTAGTAATCGTTGCCTTGATTTCCGCGCTGTTACTGATCCTGTGCTGGACGGAGAACCGCTCGCCGGGCGCACTCGATAACGCGAGCGGAGTGACCACGCTGCTCGGTGTTGCGGAGAGCGACGCCGGCCAGGACGACGTCGCATATCTGATCACCGACGCGGAAGAGCTGGGATTGGTCGGTGCGCGCGCGATCGCCCTCAAGCTGGACCCCGTCATCGGCGTCATCAATATCGATGGCATCGACGATCACGGTGCCTTCTACATCCTGGAGAAGTTCGGCTTTCCGCCACGCCACATCGCGCCGCATCTGGTGGCCGCCGCCCAGAGTGCGGCGGCGGCAAATGCGGTTACCGCCCGACGTAGCAACAATCCGATAGGAATTCAGGTCGACCACAAAACCCAAGCACACCCGCATCATCCACCCCTCACAAACAAACGCCGCAGCAAGAAA
>JBQTID010000036.1:0-6209 GCA_052389275.1 Gemmatimonadota bacterium
GTTCCCGCCGCCCGCGCCCGCGCGGCCGCGTTCGCGCCATACAGGAAATAGATCGCGAGTCCGATCGCCAGCCAGATCGCCAGCCGCACCCATGTAATACCGGGTAAGCCATACATCAGCCACAGGCAGAATATTGCGCCCAGGGCAGGCACGACCGGCATACCGGGTACCTTGAATGGCCGCTCGATCTCCGGACTTCTGTAGCGCAGTACGAGCACGCCGACGCAAACGATCGTGAAGGCGAGCAGCGTGCCGATCGAAACCATGTGGCCGAGCGCGCCGATCGGAAACAGTCCTGCGGTCGCCGCGACCGCGACACCTGTTACGCCGGTTGTGATGTGCGGCGTGCGGAACTTCGGGTGAATCTGCTTGAACACGGGCGGCAGCAGGCCATCGCGCGACATCGAATAGAAGATGCGCGGCTGCGCCATGATCATGACCAGGATCACGCTCGACAGTCCCGCGATCGCGCCGAGTTTGACGAACGGCTTCAGCCAGGTCAGGCCGGTTGCATCAATGCCCACCGCGATCGGATCAGGCACGTTCAGGTTCGAATAAGGCACGATGCCGGTCAGGACCAGCGCGACCACGATGTAGAGTATCGTACAAATGAAGAGCGACGCGAGAATGCCGGTCGGCATGTCTTTCTGCGGGTTCTTCGCTTCCTGCGCCGCGACCGATACCGCATCGAAGCCTATTTAGGCAAAGAACACTACGCCCGCGCCCTTCAACACGCCGCTCATGCCGTACTCGCCACGCACACCGGTCGCAGCCGGAATAAACGGCTCCCAGTTGTCGGGGTTCACGAAGGACGCGCCGAACGCAATGAACAGCAACACGACCGCGACCTTGATGATCACGATGGTCGCGTTCGCGGATGCGGATTCGCGAATCCCGACAATCAGCAGCGCAGTCACGGCGAGTGCGATGAAGGCGGCGGGTATATTGAAGATGCCTTGCACGATGGTGCCATCCGCCAATGCCACGTCCGCGCCCATTGGGTTTGCCCATTGCGCGGGAAAATTGATGCCGAGGTCGCGCAAGAAACTGACAATGTAGCCGGACCAGCCGACCGCGACCGTCGCTGCGCCAAGCGAATACTCGAGGATGAGATCCCAGCCGATGATCCACGCGAGCAGCTCGCCCATGGTCGCGTAGGCGTACGTATACGCGGAGCCGGCAACCGGAATCATGCTGGCGAACTCGGCATAGCAAAGGCCCGCGAACGCGCACGCTATCCCTGCCAGCACGAATGACAGTACGATCGCCGGGCCGGCGTGCTGCGCGGCCGCCTGGCCGGTCAGCACGAAAATGCCGGCGCCAATGATCGCGCCGATGCCGAGCGCCGTCAGCTGTACGGGCCCGAGAGCTCGACGCAGCTGGCCGCTGGCAGCGTCGGCGCGCAACTGAGCGATGCTTTTGCGCCAGAATAAATCCATGACGTGGAACCCCCTGTTTTGAAGGCGGCTAACGGGAAGTGGCTAAGATTCTAGCTCGGGCCGTGAGTTGGCAAGACAACCGGGACTAAACTTCGATCTGCGCGCCCAGCTCGACGACGCGGTTTGCCGGGATCTCGAAGAACGCGGTAGCACTCTGCGCGTTCCTGTGCATGAGCGCAAATAGTTTTTTCCGCCAGCGCATCATGGCGCCCTTTCTCGAAGGAATCAGCGTTTCCCGGCCGAGATAAAAGGAGGTGTCCGCCATGGTGAATTTCAACCCGCGTGTCTTGCACTGCGCCAGCAGCTCCGGCACAACCGGCTTTTCCATGAATCCATAGTGCCCGCTGACGCGGTAAATGCCGACGCCGAGATCCTGCATCTCGAGTCGGTCCGGCACCATGACGTGTGGCACGTCCTCGGTGACGAACGAGAGCAGCACGACCTGGTCATGCAGAACCTTGTTGTGCTTGAGATGATGCAGCAGCACAGGCGGCACACCGGTTCGACTGGCCGACATGAACACCGCGGTTCCGCTCACGCGCACCGGCGGCGAGCGCTTGATCTCCGCAATGAAGAGGTCGATTGGGAATGCACCTTTGGCGAAAATATCGGCGAGAACGCTGCGGCCGCGCTTCCACGTGGACATTGCGGTGAACATTGCCGCACCACCGACCAGCGGCAGCCACGCGCCGTGCAGGAACTTCACCGCGTTGGCGCCCAGAAACGCGAGCTCGACGCTCAGAAACACACCGGCAAGCGCGGCGGCCTGCCAGTCTTTCCAATGCCAGCGTTCACTTGCTACGAAGAAGAAGAGAACCGAGCTGATTGCCATGGTACCCACCACCGCGAGGCCGTAGGCCGCCGCGAGATTCGCGACCGACCGAAATCCCAGGACGAGCGCGATGCAGCCTACCATGAGCGCGGTGTTGACTTGCGGAATGTAGATCTGACCTTCGGCGCGCGCTGATGTGTGCACGATTTCCAGCCGTGGCAGATAACCAAGCTGAATGGCCTGACGCGTGAGAGAGAACGATCCGGAAATCAATGCTTGCGATGCGATGATTGTCGCCATGGTCGCGAGCACGACCATTGGCCAGAGCAATGGCGTCGGTACCATCTCGTAGAGCGGGTGCTTCACGTCCTGCCGTGCCAGCATGAGCGCGCCCTGCCCGAAATAATTCAACAGCAACGCCGGGAATACGATCGCGAACCAGCCGATGCGGATCGGCTGCCGGCCGAAATGTCCCATATCGGCGTAGAGCGCCTCGGCGCCTGTGATGACCAGGACAACCGAGCCTAGCACCAGGTATCCCAACGTTCCGTTGTTAGCGAAGAAGCGCACAGCGTACAGCGGATTGACTGCGGCGAGCACGGCCGGCTCGCGCACGATCCACATCACTCCCAGTGCAGCGAGTGCGATGAACCAGACCAGTGTGATGGGCCCGAAGATCGCGCCGACCCGCGCCGTGCCATGCTTCTGCATCATGAACAGCCCGATCAGGATTACAACCGTGATGGGGATCACGAAATGCTGGAGTGCCGGCGTCGCAATCTCGAGACCTTCGACGGCGCTCAGAACCGAAATTGCCGGTGTGATCACGCCTTCGCCGAACAGCAGCGCGGTGCCGAACAGGCCGAGTCCAAGCACCAGCGCCGGCGCGACCGCACGTCTGCGGCCGTGCAGCAGCGCGAGCAGCGCGAGAATGCCGCCTTCGCCACGGTTGTCCGCGCGCATGATGAATGTCAGATACTTGAAGACGACGACCAGCAGCAGCGCCCAAAAAATCAGCGAGAGAATACCGAGTACATTTGCATTCGATATCGCGATTCCGTGCGCAGGCGCAAATGCTTCGCGCATTGCATACAGCGGACTGGTACCGATGTCACCGTAGACGATGCCCAACGCGCCAAGCACGAGCAACGCGACTTGCCTTCGACCTTTCGGCTGTGGTTGGCCGTGTGCCTCGATATGCGCGGCGGCTGCCGCCAGTTCTTCAGCGGAAGGAGAAGTTCGCTCGGTGGGTTCACCCGAATGCATGTGCGTTTATGATGCCGCAGCCATGTCAGGCGTGCAACCGCTCAAAACGTAAATGTCACGTCGAACAAAACCGCAATTGGGCGGTTAAAGGGATCGCGCGCCGCTCGAAACTTCCAGCCGAGCGCAACGCGCTTGAGGGCTGAATCGTACTTGCGGTCGCCGGTCGATGGGATGATCTCCGCAGCGGTCACCGCGCCGGCCGAATCGACAGCCAGACGCACGACGACAGTCTTGCCACGCACCCCGCCCGGCGCCTGCGGCGGAATCAGTAGCACCTCGGGCGATGGGGCGATGACGCGGCCGCGGCCGGTGCCCGGACCAATACCTGAGCCGATACCGCCGCCCGAGCCGCCACCGGAGCCGCCGCCCGAGCCTGGTCCGGTGCCGGGCCCCTGACCGGCGCCGGTGCCGCTGCCTTCACCCGTGCCCGTGCCGCCAGCAGCCGGCGCGGGAGCAGCAGGGTTGGGCGCCGTCTGCCGCGGCATGGTGTCGATTGGCACCACGGCCACCGGCTCCACCGGTTTCTCCTCCGGCAGTGGAATCTCCTCCATCTTCTCGGCCATCAGCAGCACCGGAGCTTCTGGAATGCTGGGCGGCGGCTCGGGAATCAGGAGACTGATCTGTTCGTCTCGTCCGCCGCCGCCACCGCCGCCGGCCGCACCCGCGCCGATCCCGGTACCTGCACCCTGGTCGCCGGTCAGGACCAACACACCGGCGCGGCCGAGTATGATCACCATCAGCACAATGATCAGATGAAACAGCCCGGCCGCCACCGCTGACTGTACGGTGTCGCGCCGCTCCCGCTGAGGTCGGGTGAATAATAGGCGAGTTCCTACCTGGGTCGGTTTCATCGGTCCGCTTTCCTACACCGCAAGAAAAAGGGCGAGCCATCGCGGCTCGCCCTCGTTCCGACTCGCAGGCTCGCTCAGGCCGCGGCTTCGCCCGCCTGGATCCGCATCGCATAGAACGAACGATAGACGAAGACCACGGACGCGAGAAAAAACACTACGGCGAGCGTAGTCGCCACGCTGCGGCTCAGCTCGATCGCGAGCTCTACGGCCAGCAGGCCAAACAAGGTGGTGAACTTGATCACCGGATTCATCGCCACCGATGACGTGTCCTTGAACGGATCGCCCACCGTGTCACCGACCACCGTAGCCGCGTGCAGCTCGGTGCCCTTCTCGCTCAGCTCCGTCTCGACCAGCTTCTTCGCATTGTCCCAGGCGCCGCCCGCGTTGGCCATGAAGATCGCCTGATAGAGGCCGAAGATCGCGATCGAGATCAGGTAGCCGATGAAGAAGTACGGCTCGAGACACGCGAACGCGAGCGTCGAGAAGAAAACCGCGAGGAAGATGTTGAACATTCCCTTCTGCGCGTACTGCGTGCAGATGGCGACGACTTTCTTCGAGTCTTCGATCGACGCCTTCTCCGCGCTCTCCAGCTTGATGTTCGCCTTGATGAATTCGACCGCGCGGTAGGCACCAGTCACGACCGCCTGTGTGGATGCGCCGGTGAACCAGTAAATGACGGCGCCGCCGGTGATCAGGCCGAGCAGGAAGGGCGGGTGCAGAATCGAGAGCTTCTCAATGTTTTCCGTAAGGCCGTTGGTGAGCAGCACGATGATCGCGAAGATCATAGTCACTGCGCCTACCACGGCGGTGCCGATCAGCACCGGCTTCGCGGTCGCCTTGAAGGTGTTGCCCGCGCCGTCGTTCTCCTCGAGGAAGGATTTGGCGCGCGCGAAGTCGACGTCGAATCCGAAATCGCGCTTCAATTCCTGCTGAATACCGGGCAGCGTCTCGATCACGGACAGCTCGTAGATCGACTGCGCGTTGTCGGTGACGGGGCCGTATGAATCGACCGCGATCGTGACCGGGCCCATGCCGAGAAAGCCGAAGGCGACAAGGCCGAACGCGAACACCGCCGGCGCCAGCATCAGGCCCGCCAGCCCCATCGTGCTGAACCAGAACGACAGCGCCATCAACGCAACGATCGTAATGCCCATCCAGTACGCGCTGAAATTGCCGGCCGTCAGACCCGACAAAATGTTGAGCGACGCGCCGCCCTCACGCGAAGATGTGAGCACTTCGCGCACGTGCTTCGAGCTGGTCGAGGTGAAGATCTTTACCAGCTCCGGAATCACGGCGCCCGCGATCGTGCCGCAGCTGATGATCGCCGACAGCTTCCACCATAGTGTTGGATCGCCACCCAGCTCCGGAATCATCAGACGCGACACCACGAACGTGAGAACCACCGACACGATCGATGTCAGCCAGACCAGCGAGGTGAGCGGATGCTCGAAGTCCATCTTGTCGGCGTTACCGTACCTGGCTTTGGCGAATGTCTCGTTGATCCAGTAGGAGCCGACGCTTGCGACTACCATCATGACGCGCATCGAGAAGATCCAGACCAGCAGCTGCACCTGAATCGCGGAGTCGGTGACGGCGAGAAGAATGAACGAGATGAGCGCAACACCGGTCACGCCGTAGGTCTCGAAGCCATCCGCGGTAGGACCGACCGAGTCGCCCGCATTGTCGCCGGTGCAGTCCGCGATCACACCCGGATTGCGCGCATCGTCTTCCTTGATGTTGAAGACGATCTTCATGAGGTCGGAGCCGATGTCGGCGATCTTGGTGAAGATGCCACCTGCGATCCGCAGCGCCGCGGCGCCCAGCGACTCGCCGATAGCGAAGCCGATGAAGCAGGGCCCCGCGAAATCGCCCGGCACGAAG
>JBQTID010000037.1:0-2702 GCA_052389275.1 Gemmatimonadota bacterium
CGATCGATGGTTTCCGGCAGCAGCCAGCGCGCGCGCTGCGTTCCTTGCTGAAGCCAGAAGGCGATCTCTGCATCCACGGCCGCCCGATCGGCCGGCCAGTGGCGAGCGTTTGCATCCGGGGACGGGACGAAGCCGTTCTGTACCGGGAAAACCATCACGGTCGTACTGCGCAGCACCGGCGCGGATGCGGCGGTTGGCGGCGGCGCCGGCGTTTTCGGCCGTCCGCACCCCGCGATCGCTATCGCAATAGCAATCGCAGCCGCTATCACTCTCACAGCAGGTGCCCGCCGTCCACCGGAATGACGGCACCCGTGATGTGCCGAGCGCGTTCGGAACAGAGGAACACGACGACGTTCGCGACATCCTGCGGCCCGCCCAGGCGGCCGAGCACCGTGCGCTCGCGCGCGCGGTCGAGCACTTCCGGCGGCACGCCGGCGGTCAGCCGGGTCGTACGGATGTAGCCGGGCGCGACCGCATTGACGTTGATGTTGGATGGACCCAGCTCGACGGCAGCCGAGCGCGTAAGGCCGAGGATGCCGGCCTTCGAGGCGGCGTAGTTCGCCAGTCCGAACTCGCTGCGAATACCGTGAATCGAGCTGACGTTGACGATCTTGCCGTACTGCTGTGCGCGCATGATGGGCGCCACCGTGCGAATCATGTTGAAGCAGCCGGTCAAATTGGTTTGCAGGACTTCTTCCCAGTCCTCATCGGTCATGCGCCAGAGCGCGCGGTCGCGCGCGACGCCCGCGTTATTAACGAGGATGTCCACGCCGCCGATCTCTTCGACCGCTTCCTGGACGAAGCTTTCTACGAGCGTGCGGTCCCGTATGTCGCAGGAGCGGCAGAGAACTTTGACGTCGAGCTGGAGCAGCTCGGCGGTGGTGCGTTCGGCTTCTTCTTCAATGCGGCCATCGCCATCGTCGAGATAGTTGAATGCGATGTGCGCACCGTTGCGTGCGAGCTCGAACACGATGGCGCGGCCGATACCGGTCGCGCCGCCCGTGACGACCGCGCATGCGCCCTTCAGGTCCTCATGAACGCCGAGCGGCTCCGGATGCGTCTGCGTTTCGAGGACTTCGGCGAGAAATTGTTCGACCGCGGCATCGGTCTGCTGACCGCCCGCAACGGCAGGACGCGGGCCCTCGCCGCGGCGTCCCCCTGAATCGATGTCCGGCATTCAGGCACAATGCCGAATGGCGTGGTGGGTGTCAAGCAAAAATCAGCGGCGCGCCGCTTTCTTTTCGGCGTGGTGCTTGATGGTGCGTCCTTCCACGAAGAAGACGACTTCTTCCGCGACGTTGGTCGCGAGATCGGCGATGCGCTCGATGTTGCCCGACACCAGGAACAGATCCATGCCCGCCGAGATCTTGCGCGGATCTTCCATCATGTGCGTGAGCAGGATTCTGAAATTGTTCTCGTGGAAATCGTCTACGCGATCGTCACGCTGCACTACCTCGCGTGCCAATGCGCTGTCACCGAGCACGAATGCATTCAGTGCATCGCTCAGCATTTCAGCCGCGATGCGAGCCATCTCTTCCAGCTCGGCCAGCATCGGCATGGGCGCCGCGGTCAGCATGAATTCCAGTTCTTCGGCGATGTTCACCGCGTGATCACCAACGCGCTCGAGGTCGTTGCCGATCTTCATGGCCGCCGTAATAAAGCGCAGGTCGCGCGCCATGGGCTGCTGCAAGGCCAGCAGATTGATGGCGAGGTCGTCGATCTCGAGCTCGAGGCTGTCCAGGTCCTCATCCCGGCCGATCACCGCCTGTGCTTTTTCGACGTTGCGCTCGAGCAGCGCCTCCACGGCAATGCGCACCTGCTCCTCGGCGATGCCCGACATCGCGACCAGCTTCGATTTCAAAAGCTCGAGTTCTTCGTGAAAGTGGCGCATGCTCACCCAAACCGTCCGGTAATATAGGCTTCCGTGCGCTCTTCCGTCGGATTCGTGATCAGCGCCTGTGTGGGGCCGTACTCGATCAGCTGGCCCATGTACAGGAATGCCGTGTAGTCCGAAACCCGCGCGGCCTGCTGCATGTTGTGAGTTACGATCACGACCGTGTAGTTCTGCTTCAGCTCGTAGATCAGATCCTCGATTTTTTGGGTGGCCAGCGGATCGAGCGCCGAAGCCGGCTCGTCCATCAAGATGACTTCCGGCTCGATCGCGAGTGCGCGCGCAATGCAGAGCCGCTGCTGCTGGCCGCCGGACAAAGCAAGCGCGCTGGCATCGAGCCGGTCCTTAACTTCATCCCAGAGCGCCGCTTGACGCAACGATTTTTCCACCAGGTGATCCAGTTTGCCGTCAAAACCGTTGATGCGCGGCCCAAACGCCACGTTATCGTAAATCGATTTCGGGAATGGATTCGGTTTCTGGAACACCATGCCAATGCGCCGCCGGATGTCGACCGGATCGATACCCGCCGCATACAAGTTCTGGCCGTGGTACAAAGCCTCGCCTTCGATACGTGCGTTTGGAATCAGATCGTTCATGCGGTTGAAACAGCGCAACAGCGTGCTCTTGCCGCAGCCCGACGGACCAATAAACGCAACGACCTTACGATCGGGAATTCCGAGCGTGATCTTCTTGACCGCTTCAGTGTCACCGTAGAACACGGACAGGTTGCGAGCCTCGACGTCGACTTCCTGAGACTCGAACGTCATGATCGAAGACATCAGTACTTTCTCATGTATCGGTTGCGCAGCAG
>JBQTID010000038.1:0-21821 GCA_052389275.1 Gemmatimonadota bacterium
GTTCGTCGAAACGACGGCGAACCCGGAATGGGCGCTGCTGGATCCCGAACGCATACTGTCCGATGTCCCGCGCGCGAACAATACGCGCGCAATTCCATGACTACTTCGTGCGGAACTCGCGTAGTCCATCCTTCAGCTGATCGCGCGGGACTCGGGTAAGACCATTGAACAGCCCGCCTGACGCCAACCAGCCGCCGCCGTCGATCGTGATGCACTCGCCGGTGATGTAGGGTGCTGCGTCGGATGCGAGAAATGCGGCCAGATTGGCAAATTCCTCATGCTCACCAAAGCGCCGCAACGGGATGCGCGAGAGCGATTCATTTTCCAGTTCCGGTGTCGGCAGCAGGCGCTGCCAGGCGCCTTCGGTCGGGAACGGGCCCGGCGCGATCGCGTTTACACGAATCCGATAGACGGCCCATTCGACCGCGAGGGAGCGCGTCAATGCCAGCACACCAGCCTTCGAAACTGCCGAGGGAATCACGAATGCGGATCCAGTCCACGCGTACGTCGTGATAATGTTGATGAAATTGCCGGCACGCCCGTTCGCAATCATTCGCCGGCCGACCGCGGTCGTCATATTGAACGTGCCATACAACACGGTGCGCACCACGGCGTCGAAAGCATTCGGCGAAAGATCTTCAGTGGCCGCGAGAAAGTTGCCGGCGGCATTGTTGACGACAATGTCCGGCGAGGCCGCGTCGCCATAAACGTCCTTCAGTAGTTGCTCGATCTGATCGCCTTCACGCACATCGCACGGGCGCGCAACCAGCCGCTCGCCCGCGTTCAGCTCCGCGACCGCGCTCGCAAGTCGCTCTTCGCTGCGCCCAACGATCGTGACGGATGCACCCAGCTCGAGGTATTTGCGGGCGGCGGTGAGCCCGAGCCCCGACCCACCACCTGTGATGAGCGCATTCTTGCCGGCCAGAGCATCGGTCTTGAACATCCCGAAGATTATCGATCAATACTCGACGTCGCCAACGTCCGGTTCGCGCATGAACGCGCGCAGCGCCAGCTCGAGCGAATTTTCCTGCTCGACCAGGTGGCGCAGGCGGCGGAAGGTCAGGCGCAGGCGCCGCTCACGAACCGCGTCACCCGCTGCAGGGGGTCGCTCGATCCAGGCAGGCTGCGCTTCGACTTGCGCCTGCTTCCAGTTATCAGGCGCCGCCGGTCCGAGCTGCCGGACACCCACGCCGGAGAGGACGAGCTCGAATGCCACGGCGGGATCCACACGTTCTTCCGTGGCGACGTCGTAAATCCGATCGGCGTACTCCCGCGAGTGTCCGGCGGCGAGCGCTCGCGCAACGAGCTCTTCGCGGCGGGCGGGTTTCATGATGACGAGGCGGTCGACGAATGCCTGTGTGCGGTCTCTCATACACAAGGCAAGGTGCAATGCGTGTTCCGTCCCTCGGCAGAGCACGACACTTGCGACGCCATGAAAAAGATGGGTACATTTGAGTTCTTATACCCAACCCGTTACCCGCGCAAAAAAAGGGACGAACTTTTCGTCCCGCGCGGGTTACCTATAAAAAACCAAGTTGTTGTGGCCCAACGTCTTGGGCCAACGGAAACTCGTAACGTGGAGACCCCGGAATGCATCGTACGCTAACAAACCGGCGACGCGCAGTAATCTTCTCCCTTCTTTTGGTCGGCACCGGCTTTGTGACCGTACACCCGGCCCAGGCACAGGACCCCGCACCCGCGCAGCCTTCGGCCAGCCGCTTCCGCGTGCTGATCCCGATGCTCGAGCGCAGGGGCGAAGTCCGTTCGGACTTCGGTAAGAAGGTCGCGGAGAACGTCGCAAAATCGATCGACAAGCTACCGACCCACGAGCCGGTCGATCCGAAAGAGATGAAGGAATCGCTGCGCAAGTTCAAGCTGAAAGAGGAGGAGCTCGATTGCATTAAGAACCGTCAGCTCGCCGTGCAGATGAATGCGGAGCTGGTCATGTGTGGTCAGTATGAGGCAGCAGCGGGCGGCGGTCTCCAGGTCGGCGCTCAATTCATCAGCGCGAAGACGGGTGAAACGTTCGAGGTCGCTCCATTCACCGCGACGGACCCGGCGCAGGCCGCGCAACACATCTACAGCTCATTCGAGAACTACGTGAAGCAGATCAGCCTCGCTGCCTTCTGCGCGGATTACCTCGCGAGCCAGCAGTGGCCGAATGCGCTCGAGAACTGCAATCAGGCACTGCTCATCAATCCGAATTCGCAGATCGCGCTGATGGGCAAGGGCATGGCGCTCTATCGCATGGGCATGAGCGCCGATCAAACAACCGTGACCGACAGCGCGAAGCTGCGTGAAGCGGAAGCCGTCTACAAGCAGGTGCTTGCGCTCAATCCGGTGCATCAGGACGCGCTGCGCCAGTCCGGCATCATTGCTGCGCGACTCGGTAACGCCGTAGCCTCGCGCGAGTACTTCCGTCAGTACATGGAGCTGAATCCGGGCGACGTCGGTGTTCGCCTCGCGATCGCCGCCGAAGCGCAAAAGAACGGCGACCCTGAAGGTGCGCTGCGCATCGTCGAAGAAGGTCTGGCGAACGACTCAACCAGCGTGGATCTGAACACGTATGCGGGGCACTTTGCGATTGCAGCCGCCGGTAAAGCCGAGGCTGACAACGCTGACAAGGCTGCGCCGTTCTTCGAGCTGGCAGCGAAGTACTATGGACGCGTCTACACCGCACATGGCAACGAGACGGATCCGATCGTGCTCCAGAACTACGTGCTCGCGCTGCTCAAGCTGCCGGGTCGTGAGCAGGAAGCCGTAGATGTCGGCACGCGCGCCGTCGCAGCGAAACCGGGCGAAGCCGGCGTGTGGATGGCATACGCGAGTGCGCTCCAGGCAACCGGTAAGCTCGACGAAGCGCTTGCCGCGGTCGATACGGCGCTCGCGCGTGATCCGAAAACGACGCGCGCCACTCTGCGCAAGGCACAATGGCTGCTCGCCGGTAACCGTCTCAATGAGGCGATTCCCGCGTTCCAGGATGCAATTCAGCGTGGTGACGTTGATGCCGAGGCCGCGACCAACCTCGTTTTCCGTGAGGGTTTCGAGAAGTATCGCGCCAATAGCTTCGACGCCGCGATCGATTACTTCACGGCGGCTCGGAGTCTGGCACCCGATGCGAAGAGCACCGGCATGGCGAACTTCTGGATCGGTATGGTTCACTATCAACGCGGCATTGCCGCGGCGAAGCCGCAGACCAAACCGTCCGCGCGCGCAGCGCTGCCGCACTTCCAGCGTGCCCAGACTGCACTCCAATCGGAAGGCGTCAGCGCGTATGCCTCGAGCACGCAGGGCGTAAATCTCGGACAGACGCTGAGTGCGGTCCGTCAGTACATCGACATTCAGAATCAGATCATCAATCGGTAACGATCCTTCAACAGTTCTCAAGTTGAGACCGGCCGGGGCGGATGCTCCGGCCGGTTTCTTCTTTTTACGGACGGTTCACGTTCACGGTCACGTTCACGTGCACGTGTACGGTTTGCCGTCCTGCTCATCACCAAGCCGATCCGCCCGTCTCGCCACCGTCCACGTAACCGTGAACGTGAACGTGAACGTAAACGTCCGTTGACAAAGGTCTTGACCGTGGTGGTGAAGGAGTCCTATCATAGTGGCGCCGAGTGGGGACTAGTGGGGAATTGTGGATGCGGAGCGCTGGTGACCCTGATCGGGCTAACCCTTTATCACGTGGTGCGATGCAGTCAGGCAGAGGGGTGGGGAAGTTTCTTGGAAGCTACCTCTATCAGCTGGACGAGAAGGGGCGTGTGGCTCTGCCGGCCGCGTTTCGACGCGAGGCGGCAGACCAGCGCTTCGTCTTGTTGCAGCCGTATCCGCCGTCGCTCGCGCTGTATCCAGAAGGTGAATGGCTCCAGGTCGAAGAGCGGGTGCGCGACCTGCTCAAGCATCAACCTGAGGCGCGCATGTGGGTGTTGCGAATGATGTCGAGCGCGGTGGAGTGCGCGCCCGACAGCCAGGGTCGGATCCTGATTCCGGCGCGTCTGAAGGAAGCCGCGAAACTGGAAAGCCAGGTTCAGTTGGTTGGCGCGATCGATAAAGTCGAAATCTGGAACCCGAATCTGTTCGAGAGCGCGGTTGGCGAGACGGCTGAGCAGTTCAGCCAGTACGCGCCGAGGATTTTTAGATAACGGCCGTTCACGTTCACATGAACGTGAACGTACACGTGAACGTCCGTTGATGAGTAAGAAGTGACCGAGCACTACCATGTCCCCGTCATGGTGAGAGAGGTCCTCACCTATTTGGAGCCCGAGAGAGGTGGCGTCTATTTCGACGGCACACTCGGAGGCGGGGGGCATACCGAAGCGATACTCGAAGCGAGCAAAGCGCACGTAATCGGCGTTGACCAGGACCCGGAGGCCCTCGCAGTGGCCGCAGCGCGACTGAAGCAGTATGGCGAGAGGTTCGAGCTGGTACGCGCGAATTTCGCCGACGAGGCGGAATCGGGCGAGCAGCCGCTTGCGGGCGCGCTTTTGGACCTGGGTATCTCGTCACGGCACATCGATGCGCCCGAGCGCGGCTTTTCATTCCGCGCGGGCACGCCGCTCGACATGCGGATGGATCCGCGCGGCCGGAGCGCCGCCGATCTGCTGAATCATCTCTCCGAATCTGATCTCGCCGATGTCTTCTACCACTACGGCGAGGAGCGCCGCTCGCGGCGACTTGCGCGACAAATCGTACACCAGCGCAAGACGCATCCATTCAAAACCAGTGATGATCTGCTGGCGGCGATGGAGCGTTCGCTTGGGCCTCGCCTCGAGGCTCAGGACAAGGCGCGCATCTTCCAGGCATTGCGGATTGCTGTGAATGACGAGCTGACAGTGCTCGAGCGCGCGCTGCCTGCTTTGCGCGACCGGCTCGAGCCCGCAGGTGTGCTGGTGGTGCTCTCGTACCATTCGCTCGAGGATCGACGGGTCAAGGACGCGTTCCGCGAGTGGAGCCGCGCCTGTATTTGTCCGCCGGAAGTGCTCGTGTGTCAGTGCCGTGGCAAGCCGTTGGGCCAGACGCTGACCAGGAAGCCCGTGCTCGCCTCCGATGAGGAAGTACAGATGAACATTCGCGCGCGCAGCTCGAAGCTGCGCGCGTGGAGGAAGAGCACATGACTCACGGTCATGCCGGCACGATTCGGCTCGCGCTCGCGTTCGCGGCGTTGCTCGCGGCACTGACGATGGTCATCCATCGACAGAGTCGCGCACTCGAAGTCTTGCGAGCTGCCGAAGAGCTGCGTGGCGCACGCGTCATTGCGGAGGCCGAACGCGCAGAGCTGACCCGCCGGATCCACACGCTGGAAAGCCGCACTCGCGTCGTTGCGGACGCGCGCGACCGACTCGGCATGCATGTGCCGTCCGCTGATGAGATCGTGATCTTGCCGCTGACGGGGATGCGTTCGCAATCACAATCGCGATCGCCATCGGTGTTGCCATGAACACGCAGCATGACGCGCGCAGCCCGGTGAAGCGGCGTCGCTTCCTATTAGTCGGCATCGTTTGCGCGGCATTGTTCATGACCGGTCGTGCGGCGCAGTTACAGCTTGTGCAAAGCGGTGACTGGCAGGAACGGGCCGGCGATCAACACGCCAAGCAGTCGGTTCTGCCCGCAGCGCGCGGCACGATTTACGATCGCGACGGCGTGCCGCTCGCGGCGAGCAGTGAAGCGTTCCGAATCAACATCGCGCCGCGCGAGGTAACGAATCGGCAGCGTCTCGCGCAGCGGCTTCAGAAGCTGACCAAACTCGATGAAGGCACGGTACGCCGCGCGCTGGACGTGAAACGGCGGTGGGTTGTGCTCCCTGGTCATTACCCGAGCGCGGTGCGCGAGGCGCTGGACGGCACGCAGGGCGTGTATTGCGATCGCGTCCTACGGCGCTTTTATCCGCACGGCGATGTGGCGCACGACATCCTCGGCCTCGTCAACCGCGCCGGCGACCCGCTCGGCGGCATCGAGCTGGAATTCGATTCGATATTAGCGGGCAAGCCCGGTATGGCTACTTTGCGTCGCGATTCGCGCGGCCGCGCGATTCCGGGCGCGATGCTCCAGGCAATCGAGCCGGCGGCTGGGCACGACATCTACCTAACGCTCGACTACGATCTTCAGGAGATCGCAAATGAAGCGTTGCGCAACGCGGTACAGAGCACCGGCTCGCGCGGTGGCGAGATGATCTTGGCGGATCCGCGCACGGGTGAAATCCTGGCGTCGGCAACCGTGCGCGATGCGCCGGTTAGAGGGTGGCGCGCGGCAACCGAGCCGTACGAACCGGGTTCGACCCTCAAGCCTTTCCTGATCGCCACGCTGCTCGCGCAGAAGGCAGCGCGTCTCACCGACACAATCTTCGCGGAGAACGGCGAATACACTCACGATGGCCGCACGTTGCGTGATGTGCATGCCATGAGCTGGATGTCGGTGGCGGAAGCGCTTCAGCAATCGTCGAACATTGCGCTGGCCAAGCTTTCTGCACGCTTGGAGCCGGCCACGCAGTACGAGTATCTGCGCGCATTCGGCTTCGGTTCACCGACCGCTATTCAATACCCGTCGGAATCGAGCGGACTGCTGCGCAAGCCGCAGCAGTGGTCGCGCTTCTCACAGGCGTCGCTCGCAATCGGCTACGAAGTTTCGGTCACACCCCTTCAGATGGTTCTCGCTTACGGAGCGCTCGCGAATGGCGGCGTGTTGATGGAGCCGCGGCTGGTGCGTGAAGTGCGCTCGCGTGACGCACGGTTCCAGCAGACGTTCAAGCGTCGTGTGGTGCGGCGAGTGATTCCCCAGAAGGTGGCCCACGAGCTTCGTGAAGTGCTGGTTGGTGTGGTGGCCGAAGGGTCTGGACAGGCAGCCGGAATGGGCCCATTCGAGGTTGCCGGTAAGACCGGCACGGCGCGCAGCTTCCGCGCCGGACATTACGAGCGCGGCGCTTATACGGCGTCATTCGCGGGCTTCTTTCCGGCGGCTGATCCTCAGCTGGTCTTCGTGGTCAAGCTCGAGTCGCCGCAAGGTGTCTATTACGGCGGCTTTGCCGCGGCGCCGGTCACGCGCGCAACGCTCGAGGCCGCTCTCGCTGCGCGCAACACGCCGCTCGACAAGCGGGCGCTGGCGGTTGCTGCGCCGCGCATGGATGCCAGCGACCTGGCGCCGATCGCGTCAGCGCCCGCCACTGCGCGCCGCCCTGTCAGCGGTCCGTTCATTTTCGCGCTCGCGCCCCGCGAAGCGGGCAGCCTGCGTTCGCACGCAGGCGCGCCGAATCGCGTCACGCAGCGCGTTGCCAGGTACACACTACCCAACGTAGTCGGTTTGCCGTTGCGCGATGCCGTGCGTCAGCTGCACGCCAGCGGCTACCGCGTTCAAATCGAAGGCAACGGCGTCGTGCGCAGGGCGGGTTCCGATGCGAATACTCGCGCTCTGGTCCGCCTGGTCGCGGGCGAGGTGACGCCATGAGCGTACGGCTCAGCGAAGTGGCTGCGCGGTTGGATCGCGAACAGCTGCTGGCCCAGGGTAACGCGACCGATATCGTACTTACCGGCATCACCGATGACAGTCGCAACGTTTCGAGTGGCACGCTCTTCTGCGCATGGCAAGGTACTGCGCGCGACAGCCATGACTTCGTCGTTAGTGCCGCGCAAAGAGGCGCGGTTGCTGCCATTGTCGAGCGCATCGTAGCCGACGCGCGCATTCCGCAGCTGGTCGTAAAGGATGGGCGGCGCGCCGCCGCAGTTGCTGCGAGTGTGCTCTATGGTTCGCCGGAGGCGAAGCTCACGATTGCTGGCGTGACCGGCACGAACGGCAAAACCACGACCACGTGGATCATGCGGTACCTGCTGTCCGCGCGTTACTCCGTCGCATTGATCGGCACGCTGGGCATTTTCATGCCTGACGGCACGCTGGTGGCCGAGTCGCTCACGACGCCGGGACCGGTCGAGCTGGCGCGCGTACTCTCCGCGCTGGTCGACGGTGGTGTGACCGCAATCTCAATGGAGGTATCGTCGCATGCTCTCGATCAGGGCCGCGTCCAGGCTCTTCGCTTCGATGCAGCAGTCTTCACCAACCTCACCCGCGACCATCTCGACTATCACGGCACGGTCGACGCGTATCTCGACGCGAAACGAAGCTTCGCTGGACTGCTTCGCCCGGGCGGCGCGGCCATTATCAACGCCGACGACCCCGCCTGGCGCGGGCTCGACCGCAGCGTGCCGCGCGCCTATCGCTTCTCGATTCGTGACTCTGATGCTGAGATTCGTGCGCGAGACATTGCTATCTCCGCCGAGCGTACGCGGTTCGTTCTGACTGCCGGCGGCGCACATGCCGCGGTCGATCTCCCGCTAATCGGCGACTACAACGTGCAGAATGCGCTCGGTGCGGCGGGTGCGTGCCTCGCGATCGGCTATGATCTCGATCAAGTCGCGCAGCTGCTGAGCAGCGTGCCGCAGGTACCTGGCCGGCTCGAGAAGATTCATGGCGACGATTACACGGTGCTGCGTGATTACGCGCACACGCCGGACGCGCTGGTAAACGTGCTGACTACACTTCGGCCGATCACGAGCGGTAGGTTGATCGTGCTGTTTGGCGCGGGCGGTGACCGCGATCGCGGCAAGCGCCCTGAGATGGGGGCGATCGCGCAGCGGCTGGCAGACATAGCGATCGTCACTTCCGATAATCCACGCGGCGAGAATCCCGACGCTATCATCGACGAGATCACCACGGGCATGCGCGTAGGTGAATACGTGCGAGTCGTGAATCGCAGGGAAGCGATCGCGATTGCGCTGGAGATGGCGCGCCCTGGTGATGTCATAGTGCTGGCCGGCAAGGGACACGAAACCTATCAGATCATCGGCTCGCAAAAGTTCGATTTCGATGAACGCGCCATTGTCGCGGATCTGCTCGGCAGCGAGGCGCGGGCATGACGTGGACCGATGCAGCGGTGCGCGAGGCGCTCGAGCTCAAGGGCCATGGTGTGAAGATCACCTATCCGGCGATCAGCACCGATTCGCGGCAAATCACAGCCGGCGGGTTGTACGTCGCGTTGAAGGGCGAGCGTTTCGACGGTCACGATTTCCTGGCTGATGCAGCGGCGAAAGGCGCACGTGGCGCGGTCGTGCAGCGGGTGCCCGCGAATACACCCGACCATCTCATTCTCTATCGCGTCGACGATACGACCGAAGCGCTCGGCAAACTGGGACGTCACCGCCGCCGCAAGCTGGGCGCAAAGCTGTGCGCGGTGACCGGCAGCAATGGCAAGACCACGACGAAGGAGATCATGCGCGCGCTACTATCGGCGCGCTATCGCGTACACGCGACGACGGGCAACCTGAATAACCTGATCGGCACACCGCTCACCTTGCTGGCAGCACCCGACGATACGGAAGTGATCGTCGCGGAGCTGGGTACCAGCCTGCCGGGTGAGATCGCTCGTCTGGCTGAGATCGTCGAAGCGGATACCACTGTGGTAACTGCGATTTCCGAAGAACACCTGGAGGCTCTTGGTGATCTACATGGCGTATTGGAGGAAGAGACTGCGCTCCTGCCGTCGCTGCCGGCGAACGGCCTTGCCGTTGTCGCGGATGAACCGCCCGAGCTCGCGGCTACCGCACGCGCGAAAGCTGCACGCGTCCGCGTCGCGGGGTGGAGCGATCGCGCAGATGCTGACCTCCGCGCCGAACGCGTGGATCTTGATGCGAATGGGAATGTAACGTTTTCGTGGCAGGGCAGAGACGTACATCTGCCGTTGCGCGGCCGCCATAACGCGCGCAACGCGCTGGTCGCGCTGGGCATCGCATTGCATTACGGCATTACCACCGACGCTGCTATCGCACAGCTCGCAAGCCTGAAACCGGCGAAGATGCGGGGCGAGATACAAGAGTACGGTGACATGAAAGTCATCGTCGATTGCTACAACTCGAATCCAGCCAGCCTGAGCGCGGCGATCGACCTGCTTGCGACCATGCCGCACCATGGTCCTCGCGTGGCGATCGTCGGCTCGATGCTGGAATTGGGAACGACGTCGGCGGCGCTGCACCGCGCGGCGGCGGCCGAAATCGCCGCGCAGCGCTTCGACATCATCGTCGCGACCGGTGAGTTCGTTCCTGCATTCGAGCCGTATGCGAGATCACTACGCGATCGATTGATTCTGAGCAAGAACCCGCTGGCTGCGCTCGTTTCACTGGCGGCGCGACTGAAGGGCAACGAGTTGGTTTTGTTGAAGGGATCACGCGGCGTGGCGCTCGAGCGCCTGCTGCGTCCGCTGGAAGAACTATCGGGAGTGCCCCACCCCCACGGGGAGGCCGGAAGGCCGGGGGCGAGGAGTCCGCGCACCGATAAGAGCGATGACGCTCAATCGGCGGGGCACTCCCAATCTTCAACGGGGGCGGTCGCGGGCGAGGGCGAGGGATAAATGCTTTACCATCTCCTCGTGCCGCTCGCGGACCAGCACATCTTCTTCAATCTGTTCCGTTACATCACGGTACGTGCGGCAGGCGGGATGATCACAGCTGTCATCATCTCGTTCGCGTTCGGGCCGGCCATCATCCGCTGGCTGCGTGTGCTGCGCTTTGGCCAGGTGGTGCGCACGGAAGGACCTGAGTCGCATCTCAAGAAAGCCGGCACGCCGACCATGGGTGGTGTGTTGATCATTGTGGCAACGGTGGTCTCTACGGTTTTGTGGGCTGACATTGCGAACGCGTACATACTGATCACCCTGTTGGTCCTCATGTGGCTGGGCGCGCTCGGCTTTCTCGACGATTACCTCAAAGTCGTGCGCCGGCGCTCCGAGGGTCTGGTCGGCAAATACAAGCTGATCGGGCAGGGCGCGATCGGTCTGGTTGTCGGTTTTGTCTTGCTGCAATGGCCGCTCAGCCCGATTCCGACCAACTGGACGAGCCTGCCGTTCGTAGCAGACTTCTACCTGCGGATTTCCGTCGCGCTCTTCATTCCGTGGGTAATGTTCATTGTTGCGGGCGCCTCGAACGCGGTGAACCTGACCGATGGGCTCGATGGTCTTGCCGGCGGACTGGTTGCGATCGCCGCGGGTACGTTCGGCGTTTTCGCTTACCTGATCGGCCGTATCGACACGTCGAAGTATCTCGGCTTCTTCTATCTACCGGGCTCTGGCGAGCTGGCGGTTTTCTGTATTGCGCTGGTCGGCGCCACGCTCGGTTTTCTGTGGTACAACGCGCACCCCGCCGAAGTCTTCATGGGCGACACCGGTGCGCTGGCGCTCGGTGGTGCGCTCGGCGTCGTTGCAATCCTGCTGAAGACGGAATTCCTGCTTGGCATAGTGGGTGGCGTGTTCGTCATCGAGGCGATCTCGGTGATGTTGCAAGTGGGGTGGTTCAAGTATACCGCGCGCCGGTATGGCGCCGGTCAGCGGCTCTTCAGGATGGCGCCGCTGCACCATCACTTCGAGAAAAGCGGCTGGTCCGAGACGAAGGTGATTTTCCGGTTCTGGATTCTGGGTGTGCTCTGTAGTCTGATCGCGTTCAGCACGCTGAAGATTCGATGACTTTTGGCAGGATCAGCGTTCTCGGCCTGGCGCGAAGCGGCACCGCGGCAGCCGAACTGGCGCTGTCGAAGGGCATAGCGGTTTACGCCGCCGATGCGGCAGACAACGAAGCAGTGCGCGAGGTCGCGCGCAATTTGAAAAACAAGGGTGCGGAAGTCGACATCGGCCGCGCCGACGTCGATCGGATCGCACAAACGGATGCGATCGTGGTGAGTCCGGGCATTCCGCCGCAGGCTGCGCCACTGACGGACACGCGGCTCGCGGGCGTAAAGCGGATTTCCGAAGTCGAGTTCGCGTCACGCTTTCTGACCGCGCGCATCGCCGCGGTAACCGGCACTAACGGCAAGAGCACGACGACGGCGCTCGCGGGACATGTGCTCTCCGTGGGCGGACTCGCGGTCGAGATTGCGGGCAACATTGGACACGCATTGTCGAATGTCGCGATCAAGGAGCAGCAGCCTGATTGGGTCGTTGTCGAAGTCAGCTCGTTTCAGCTCGCCGACATCGACCGCTTCGCACCGAACATTGGCGTGGTGACGAATCTGGCGCCGGACCATCTAGATCGTTACGCGAGCGTTGATGAATACTACGCCGATAAAAAGAGGTTGTTCAAGAACGCGAGCGTCGACAGCATTTGGATTTTGAATGGCGATGATCCGGTGGTTCTGAAGCTTCCGGGCGCTGCGCCTGGTCGGCGCTTGTGTTTCCGTGTCAATGCGGAGCTGGGCGAAGGTGAGCACGGTGCGTTCCTGGCGCACACGGGCGAGTTGATACTGAAAGTCGATGCGCTGCGCGCGGTGCTCGCAAGCGCAGGCGAGTTCCGGTTGCTGGGCACGCACAATCAAGCGAACGCGCTCGCGGCAGCGCTGATCGCGATTGGAACCGGCATTCCAATCAAGGCCATTTGCGATGGTTTGAGGACGTTCAGAGGACTGCCACACCGTCTCGAGCTCGTCGATGAGGTCGACGGTGTGCTGTGGATCAACGACTCGAAGGCCACGAACATCGCATCGACGGTGGTTGCATTGAAGAGCCTGGCGCGGCCGACCGTGCTGCTGCTCGGCGGACGGCACAAAGGGGAGCCGTATACAAAGCTGGTGCCCGATATGGAGAAAGTAAAGATCGTGATCGCGTACGGTGAAGCGGCGCCGATGATCGAGGCGGACTTGCGGAGTGCCGTGGCGGTCGAGCGGGTGGCCGGGTCATTCGAGAAAGTGGTTGCGCGCGCCGCCGAATTCGCGCGCGCAGGCGATGCGGTTCTGCTTTCGCCGGCCTGCTCGAGCTACGACATGTTCCGCGATTACGAAGAGAGGGGCAACACGTTCAAACAGCTCGCACGGCAGGGGCAGCATGGCTAGAGCCGCAACCGCCGCAATCGATCTGTATCCGGCGCTCGGCGAGCGTCATCGCATGGACACCGGCTGGGAAGCGCCTGCTCTGTTGCTGCTGACCGTCACACTGCTCTCGTTCGGGCTGGTGAGTGTCTACAGCGCGAGCGCGATCATGGCCCAGAGCAAAGGCGTAGCCGACTACTATTTCCTGGTGCGTCAGATGGCGGCCGCAGCAGTCGGACTGGTCGCACTCGCGATCGCTGCGCAAATCGATTATCGGCGTTTGCGCATGCTGGCGTGGCCGATCCTGCTGCTCGCGCTCGCTTTGCTGATCATCGTGATCCTGCCTGGCATGGATGCGATCGCGCCGCGCGTGAACGGTGCGCGCCGCTGGCTCAGCATTGGCCCCGCGCAGATCCAGCCTTCGGAAGTCGCCAAGCTGGCGTTGATCATCTGGACGGCCGCGCTCGCGGTGAAGAAGCAGGAGCAGCTGTCGAGTCTGTCGCGCGGCTTGCTGCCGTTTCTGAGCGTTTGGGGATTCGTGCTGCTGCTGATCTTCATGGAGCCTAACCTCTCCGCAGCATGCCTGGTGTTGTTGCTCGCCGCGCTGGTCGCCTTTGCCGGCGGCGCACGCATCGGACACTTCATTCTGCTTGCATTGATCGGTCTGCCGGTGCTGTGGGCACAGGTCGATTCGGTTGCGTATCGCATGAAGCGGATCGCGGCGTTCCTGGATCCGTCGCAGGACCCGGCCGGCGTCAGCTATCAGATAAACCAGGCCATGATCGCAATCGGCAGTGGCGGTGTGTGGGGACGCGGCTTCGGCCACGGTTTGCAGAAATTCGGCTATCTGCCGGAGCCGCACAACGATTTCATCCTCGCGATGATCGGCGAGGAGTGGGGTTTCATCGGCGTAATCGCGATCATTGCCGCATTCACCGCGTTCGCGCTCATCGGCTATCGTGTCGCACGGCAGGCGGAAGACCTTTTCGGTTTCCTGCTCGCTGTAGGGTTGACCAATCTGATCGTCGTGCAGGCGCTGTTGCACATCGCCGTGAACATGGCGATCGTGCCGACGACCGGTTTCACACTGCCGTTCGTCTCGTACGGTGGCTCGAGCGTGCTGATCTGCATGACTGCGGTCGGCATTCTGGTGAGCGTTGCGCGCAGAAGCGCGCATGCGGGTGCGAAATGACAAAAGTGCTTTTCGCAGGCGGCGGAACCGGCGGACATCTGTATCCGGCGCTGGCGCTCGCCGACGCTCTCAGCCGCGAGCGCGGCGACGTCGAGCCTCATTTCGTAGGCGCACAGCGCGGCGTCGAAGCGCAGGTGCTGCCGGCGGAAAAGCGGCCGCATACACTGCTGCCATTCGAGCCGCTACGCAGGAGCCGCGTCTGGGAGAACTGGAAGCTGGTGCCGTCGCTGCTGAAGAGCACGCTTGGGCTGCGCAGGCTATTCCGGGATTTGAGGCCGCGCCTGGTTGTCGGGACGGGCGGTTACGCGAGCGCGCCCGCCTGCCTGTATGCGCTGAGCAAAGGCGTGCCGGTCGCTATTCAGGAACAGAACTCACATGCAGGGCTGACGCAGCGCACGGTCGGGCGTTGGGCGAGGCAGGTGCATCTCGGTTTCCCGGAGGCACGCAAAGACATCAAGCCGGGCAAACACACGGAAGTCTTTGCGCTCGGCAATCCGATTCGGCCGCCCGACGCGCGCATCCATCGTGAATCGGCCAGACGCGAATTCGGGCTGCGGCCTGACAGCAGCGTGATTCTGATCACCGGTGGCAGTCAGGGTTCACGCGCTATCAACGAAGCGGCGATCCAGGCGATCCGGGCCGTCCAGGCAATTCCTGCGAACATCGAGATTCTCTGGGCAACCGGTCCGGCTCACATCGCGGCCATCAACGCTGCATTGCCTGACATTGCGAAGAGCTGGGTCAAGACACACGGCTACATCACCAATATGCCGGCAGCGATGGCGGCAGCCGACATCGCAATTTCGCGCGCCGGCGCGATGGCGACAGCGGAGCTGCTGGCGTGGGGCATACCGATGATTCTGATTCCGCTGCCTACGGCGGCGGCGGATCATCAGACTCATAACGCCCGCGCGCTCGCCGATGCTGGCGCCGCGCTGATGCTGCCAGAGAAAGAGATGACGCCCGAAGCGTTGTGGACGCAGGTGCAGGCGCTCGCGACCGACACCGACTGGCGCGCACGCATGAAAGCGGCCGCACTGCTCCGTGCCAAGCCGCATGCGGCCCGCGATATAGCGAGGCAACTTGCGAGGTTGCTCGACACGCGAGCGCAATCGAAATCGCTATGACGGAGAACCTGCGCGAGCTGGCGAAACGTGGGTCGATTCACTTCGTGGGGATCTGCGGGGCAGGCATGTCGGCGTTGGCCGAGATGGCGCTGCACGTCGGCGCTAAAGTGACGGGCTGCGACCACCAACTCAACGAGAGCGCGCAGCGGTTGAGGGAGCTGGGCGCGGAAATCTGGCAGGGACACGATCCGGCGCATGTCGAAAACGCCGGTGCCGTGATTACGACGGCGGCCATTCCAATGGAAAATCCGGAGCTGGCTGCCGCGCTCGATCTGGACATACCGGTGATCAAACGAGCGCATGTGCTTGGCAGCATCGTCAACAGGGGGACAGTGATCGCAGTGGCCGGAACGCACGGCAAAACCACGACGACGGCTATGACAACCGGCATCCTCGAAGACGCGGGTCTGGAGCCGACTGCATTCGTGGGCGGCCGCGTGGCGGAATGGCAGGGCGGCCTGCGACTCGGCGGCGAGGAGTTCTATGTCGTCGAAGCCGATGAGTACGACCGCTCTTTTCTGGCGCTGCGTCCGAGCGTTGCGATCGTCACGACGCTGGAGGCCGACCATCTCGACATCTACGGCACGCTCGAGGGTGTGCAGGAGGCGTTCGCGCAGTTTCTGGCATTGTTGCCCCGCAATGGCCGGGCAGTGATTTGTGCGGATGATGCCGGCGCGCGCGCGCTCGTGCGCAAGGTCAGAGCAGAAGTCGTCTCGTACGGCATCGATGACAAAAAGGCGCATCTGCGCGCAGCTAACATCGAGAATCGTGGGCGGGGCAGCCGCTTCACGGTGATCGATCATGGTGAAGACTGCGGCGATGTGATGCTCGGCGTGCCGGGCGTGCACAACGTGCGCAACGCGCTCGCCGCGATCGCGGCTGCCAACTATGCGGGTGCGCCCTTCGCGTCATCACAGCGCGCGCTCGCCAAATTCAAGGGTGTGGAACGCCGCTTCGAGGAGTTGGGACGCGCGCGCAACATCGTGATCGTCGATGATTATGCGCACCATCCGACTGAGATTCGGGCGAGCATTGCGGCGGCACGCGCAGCCTATGGCGGCCGTCGCATACTCGCGATCTTTCAGCCGCACCTGTATTCGCGTACGCGTGATTTTGCCGCCGATTTCAGCGCGGCGCTGTCAGGCGCGGACGCAGTTTGGGTGACGGACGTCTATCCGGCACGCGAGGCGCCCATTCCCGGCGTAACCGGTGAGCTGATAGCGAAGGCGGCGACTGGCAAGACGACCTACATCGCAAATGTAGACGACTTGAAGGATGCACTCCTGCCGGAGCTGAGAAGTGGCGATGTCTGCGTCTTCATGGGCGCCGGCAACGTTGATTCGGTCGCGCACGCCGTGCTCGCCGGGCTGGGAGGTGCGGCGTGAACGGCAGTCGCCGCTGGCTCATCATCGCGGCTGTCGCCGTGTTGCTGACGAGCACAGCCGCCGCAGCGCCGACCATGCTGCGTCGCTGGGACGCATTCGCGGTCGATCGCGTCGAAGTCCGGGGCACGCGCTATCTCGCCGCGTACGACGCGCTGAGAAAGAGCGGCATCACCACGCGATCCAACGTGTTCGACGACTTCGAGCCGTGGCGCACCCGGCTGCTCGAGCATCCGATGATCCTGGACGCGACGATTGAACGGCGGCTGCCGAACATCATTCGCATATCGATTACCGAGACGGAGCCGGTCGCGCTTGCGCGTACGCCCGGCCTGACACCAGTCGACACGCGCGGCCACGCGCTGCCGATCGATCCCGCCACAGTCGATCTGGATGTGCCGCTACTGGCGATGCAGTCGCGACCGAATTCGAAGGGCGTGTTCGAGGATAATGCGACGCGCGACGTCGTCAGCGTGCTGGCAACGCTGCAGCAGCGTGATGCGCGGCTGTTCTCATGGATCAGCGAGGCGGGCCGTCTGAAGGATGGCGTACGGCTTACGCTGCGCTCACCGGCCGGCGCGGAAGCGCTGGTATCGGCCAACGCGCGCGCCTTGCGATTGAGGGAGCTGCAGGTCGCGCTGGCGGATCTGGCCGCGCGCGGCGAACTGATGAGGCTGGAACGAATTGATGCGCGCTTTCACGATCAGATCGTGGTGGTAATCGCAGCAACCAACGGAAATTGAAGATGCGTCCGAATCTGGTAGCAGGTCTCGACATAGGATCGACCAAGACGTGCGCCGTGATCGCTGAGGTCATGCCGGATGGTGTGCCGGCGCGCGCCGGTGAGCTGACTCGTACCCCGACGGTGAAGATTCTGGGCGTGGGACAGACACGCACCGGCGGCATGCGGCGCGAAGTCGTTACCGACATTGAAGGCACGACCGAATCCGTGCGCGCGGCCATGAAGGAGGCCGAGCTGATGGCGGGTGTGAACGTGGATCGCGTGTTCGTCGGTGTCGCGGGAGAATACATCCACGCACGCACATCGACCGGCGTGGTCGCAGTCGGCGGCGAAGAGATTAGCATCGATGATGTGAAGCGCGTACAGGAAGTCGCGCGCGCGGTCGTCGTTCCGGCCGATCGCGAAGTGCTGCACGTGCTGCCGCAGCAATACATCGTCGATCACCAGTCCAACATACGCGACCCGATTGGCATGGCCGGCACGCGGCTGGAAGCCGAGGTTTACATCGTGACCAGCTCGATCGCGGCAACTCAGAACCTGCGCAAGGCGGTGAGCCGCGCGGGTTACAGGATCGAGGCGACGATTCATGAGCCGCTGGCGACCGCGCAAGCAGTAGTTGCGGAAGATGAAAAGGACGTCGGCGTCGCGCTCGTCGATCTCGGCGGATCGACTACCGAGCTTGCGATTTTTCGCGATGGCAAGATGCGGCATCTCGCCTCGATTCCGTGGGGTGGTGGCACCGTGACGAACGATCTCGCCAAGGGGTTGTCGATCACGTATGCGGAAGCCGAGAAGGCAAAGGAAAAGCACGGTGTCGCATTCGCGCAGCTGGTGGACCCGCGCGAGACGGTCGAGCTGCCCGGACCAGGTCCGGGCTCGAAGCGGCAAGTCGCGCGCGAGCTGATCGCGCACATTATCGAGCAACGTCTCGATGAGATTCTCGGATTGGTTGCGCGCGAGATCGAGCACGCCGGCGAGATCGGCAAGCTCGGTGCGGGCGCGGTACTGACCGGTGGCGGCGCAGGCCTCGCCGGTGCAGTCGACGTCGCGCAGCACGCGTTCGGCATGCCCGTGCGCGTCGGCTTGCCTGGTGATTATCTCATGGGTCTCGCCGATTCGGTGCGGCGCCCGCAGTTCGCTACTGCTACAGGGTTGACGCTGATGGGCGCGCGCACGGTCGAATACTCGTCTGGAGGATTCGCGCTCGGACAAGGCGCCGTAGGGAAGGCTGTATCGTGGCTGAAGGAATTTTTTTAACAGACGTTCACGTTCACGTTCACGTTCACGTTTACGTTTACGTGTACGAATTGGGGACGCGTTCGGCTCGAGCGCTCATGCTGCTCCTGCCACCGTCCACGTAAACGTGAACGTGAACGTGAACGTAAACGTCCTTTCAAGGAGTTAAAATGATCTTCGAGTTCGAGGAGAGTCTCGCTCAGAACGCACGCATGAAGGTCGTCGGTGTGGGTGGCGGCGGCGGTAATGCCGTGAATCGCATGATCGACGAAGACCTCGACGGCGTGGAGTTCATCAGCGTCAACACGGATGCGCAGGCGCTGAAGACGGCAAAGGCCCAGACCAAGATACAGATTGGCTCGCTGCTCACGCGCGGACTGGGCGCGGGCGCGCGTCCCGAGATCGGCCGACAGGCGATCGAGGAGAGCCGTGAAGACATGATGCGCATCCTCGAGGGCGCGGATCTGGTCTTCATCACCGCTGGCATGGGTGGTGGCACCGGCACCGGTGCCGCGCCGGTGATTGCCGAGATGGCGCGCGAGATGGGTGCCCTCACAATCGGCATTGTAACGAAGCCGTTCCTCTTCGAGGGAAAGAAGCGCATGAGGCAGGCCGAGATGGGTCTCGCCGAACTCAAGCGCGCTGCTGATACGGTCATTGTAGTGCCAAACGAGCGGCTGCTGAGCGTTGTCGGCAAAGGAACTTCTTTCCGGGATGCACTAAAAAAGGCTGACGAAGTGCTGCTGCACGCTACCCAGGGTATTTCCGATTTGATTCACGTCACCGGCGAGGTCAACGTCGATTTCGCGGACGTACGAACGGTTATGCAGAGCCGTGGTCCGGCGCTGATGGGAACCGGCTTTGGCCGCGGCGAGAATCGTGCAGTAGAGGCGGCTCAGGAAGCCATCTCGAGCCCCCTTCTCGACAACGTCACCATCAAAGGCGCCCTGGGCGTGCTGATCAACATCACTGGTGGCATGGATCTCACCATTGACGAGGTCACGACCATTGCTTCGATTATTCAGGAAGACGCTGGCGAAGAGGCGGAGATCATTTTCGGCGCGGTGCACGATCCTTCGCTGGCAGGCGAGGTCCGCGTAACCGTGATCGCGACCGGGCTGGAGCGAGAAGAAGCTGCCACCGGTACGATGGCGAGGCCGCTCGCGGCGGTCAGCGGATTGGGCTACGGCACGCGGACCGTAATGCCGGCCGCAGTGGTGGCAAGTGCGGAACCCGCCACGTTTGCACGAGTGGCAGCACCCGCCGCAATGGTGGCACGACCCGCGGTACAGCCTGAGCCGACGCCATTCCAGCGGCCGCCGCAGGCGCCGGTATCACGGCAGCAACTGACGGACCTGGACATCCCGACGTTCATCAGAAGGCAAATGGATTAAACAGGGTTTGATGCGGAACCAGATCAAAGCAGCGACGCTCTTCCTGATTGGCGCGGTCTCGCTCGGCGCGATGACCGTCTGGCAGCCGCGTGAATCGCGAAGCGTTACAACGCAGGCAAACGCGCCGCTGCTCCAGCCGGTGCAGGTTGCGCCGATCGAGCTGATCGAGACCCACGTAATGCGGCGTGGCGAGACGCTCTCAGGCGTGCTCACGCGTCTGTCCGTGATTGGACAGGACCTTGCGGATGCGCTTCTAGTCGTGCGTGAGCATCAGGACCCGCGCCGCATGACAGATGGCGCGGAAGTAACCGTGCACCGGTGGTCTGCGAACGGCCAGCCGCGTAGCGTGCAGCTGCGCATCAACGCGGACACCACTGTCGTCCTGGACAGGAGCGAATTTGGCTGGCACGCGAATCTGGTGTTGACGCCGGTCGTGGTCGACACCGTGTATGTGGCCGGCAGCATCGACGCAGGCACAACGCTCTACACGTCGCTCGTTCTCGATGAAAGCATCAACCTGCCCGCGGCCGAGCGCGTGCAGCTTGCCTCCGCGCTGGGCGGCATCTACGCCTACACGATCGATTTCTCACGAGAGATTCAGCCGGGTGACAGCTATCAAATCGCGTATGAGCGCGAAGCCCGGCCCGACGGCACGGCACGCAGCCGGCGTATTCTCATCAGCGAAGTCGTGAACCAGGGCAAGCACATCAGCGCCGTTTTCTTCAGCAGAGGCTCGGTCGAGGGCTATTATACCAAGGACGGTCAGTCGCTCCGTCAGGCCTTCCGGCGCTCCCCGCTAGAGTTCACGCGCGTCACGTCCAGCTTCAACTGGAAGCGTTATCACCCGATTCTCGGTATCTACCGCGCACATTTGGGAACGGATTACGGTGCCGGATATGGCACGCCCGTCCACGCGGTTGCAGATGGAACAGTTGCCAATGCGAGCAGGGATCGCGGTTACGGCAACGTTGTCACTCTGCGCCACTTCAATGACTACTCGAGCAAGTACGCGCACCTGCGCGGCTTCGCCAAAGGCATCACACCGGGCAGACGCGTAAAGCAGAACCAGGTTATTGGCTACGTTGGTTCAACCGGCCTCGCGACCGGACCGCACCTGCATTTCGAGCTGCGTCAAAACGGACGGCCAGTCGATTCACGCAAAGTGAAACTGCCCGGCGCGCCGCCGATACCGGCCGAGTATCGCCCGGAATTCAAACGGCTGGTGAATGACCGGCTGGCGCTGCTCGAACAGGCGACGTCGACGCGGCTCGCATCACGTCCATCACAAGACAATCGCGCGGGCGGACTATAGCCGGGAACATGGGAACATGGGAGCATGGGAGCATGGGAGCATGGGTGGTCTAACGACTCTTTCCTGGTGAGACCCAGCGGTCAGGGTGTACGGCCATTGTAACCAGTTGTGAAACTTGGCTTTCGAAATGGGCATAGTACTGCTCGAATTCTTCCTCTGAGATGTAGCCTTCGTTTTTTGCAATCTCGAGCCAGGCTTGCGCTTCCGCTGCTTCGCTCTCCGCGTCACTGAGTTTGCTGATCCACTGATTTCGATACCGCCGCTTACGCCAGGCCTCTGCAATCGTAACGGCGGGCGAGCGGCCACAACGTCTGATCTGATCGGCCATCTTGAGCTCGAAGGCTGGTAGTCGCCTCGCGACGGCAGAAGCGATCGCCGCACCTTTCAACGCCCACTGATAAACATCCAGATCTCGATGACTTCTCGCTAGCTTGCCCATGCGAGAAATGTGAATCACAGGCAAGCGCAGTTGAAATAGCTGATTCGGCCAACCCATGCTCCCTTGCTCCCATGCTCCCATACTCCCATGCTCCCATGCTCCCTAGAGCACCGGCTTCGGCTCTTGCTTTTTCAGGATGAACAATCCTTCATTCATGCTGGTCGCGATG
>JBQTID010000039.1:0-20676 GCA_052389275.1 Gemmatimonadota bacterium
GTGAGAATGTGGGAGTGTGAGAATGTGGGATACCAGATGTCTCACCCTCTCACACTCTCACACTCTCACACTCTCACACTCTCACACTCACCAGCCTCTTGCCTTTACCGCATAACTCCCGACCAACTCACCGGCGCGCTCGAGCCACAAGCGCCCATGCAGATTGACCGAGACGCACACGTGGTTCGGCACAATTCGCACTCTATCACCAACGCGTGGCCGCCAGTCCGTTTTTGTCAGGTCGAGCAGGCCATGTTCTTCCGACATGTTCCTCACCACGACTTCCGGCCGATCCAGCAGCGCGCCGAAGCCGGCCGTGCCGACGCCGCGCAGCTCCTCGCGAAACAGTGCCTTGGAGCCTGCATCAACCACGGCCTGGCCGGTGACGGCGGTGCTAACGACCGTCGCGAGCACGGTATAAGCGCATTCGCTCCAATCGCACGCGCCGATGCTGCTGGTGGTGCGGTCGTTGAAGATATAGGTGCCGGGCCGAATTTCATTGACGACGTCGAACAGGTGTGAGCTGGACGCGGTCGGCGTCGAGCCGCCACTAACCCGCGCGGGCACGAGATCGGCCTCGAGCAGCGCGGCAACGAATTCATTGATCAGTGCGCGCGTGGTTGCAATCTCGTACTGCTGCTCTGACACTGATGCGCGGATGTGTCCCGGATAAAACATCACACCGGCGTAATCGAGGTTGCGCGCATCCCGCACCGCCGCCGCGAGCGTGACCGCAGCGCGAGGCGAGCCGATGCCGACGCGGTGCATGCCGGCATCCAGCTCGACCAGAACACCGACATGCGCGCTGCTGCCGCGCAGAGCCGCCTGCACGCCGTCGAGCACTTCGTGCGAATCCAATGCGATTGTCACACGGCTGCGCTCCGCGAGCGCGGCGAGCCGTTTCAGTTTGGGATGGCCGACTGGTGGATAGGCCAGCAGAATGTTTTCGGTGACCGCCGACATTACTTCGGCTTCATGTAAAGTCGCCACCGTCATGCCGGCCGCGCCGCGCCGGAGCTGCTCCTGCGAGAGCTCCGGCGTCTTGTGCGTTTTCGTGTGCGGCCACAGCGCGAGATCATGCTTGGCCGCGTAGCGCGCCATCTTGTCGAGATTCGCCGTCATGCGATCGACATCTACAACCGCCGCCGGCGTAAAGATCTCGTCCAGAGTGCGCGGATCCGCCACGACTATTTGATGCGCGTGACGACCGGATTCGAGATGTGCACGTCGAGATTGTGATTGACCCGTACGCCCACGAGCCCGTCAGCTGGCCAGTAGGCCACTTCCCAGCGCTTGACCTCCTCGCCATTCACGAGCGCCTTCACGAATCCGCCCGAGACTTCGAATGCGACGCTGTTCGTGGCCTTGCCGCTCTCATCCTGCTTCTTCACGACATCGTGCGCGGTCCAGTCGACGATCGTGTGAACGTCCTTGCCCGCGCGATGTTTGATCATGTATTTGCCATCGCCGCGGACCAGCAGATAGCCGTATTCCTGATTTTCCTGGTCGAGATTTTTGCCGCCGACGAAGATGCCGTACGCTTCCGGATGCGTCGGCGCTTTCATCTGCGTGAAGGTCGCGCCGAAAGTGTATTCGCCGCTGACCGGCGTCGTCTGCCAGAATATGGCGGCCGGTCCGGTCCAGACATGCAGCTCGGTCGCACCGCCCATCTGTTCGAACCGAACCCTGGATGCATCGGCCGCGGCTTTGTCGAGGCGCATCTGCCAGCCAGCCGGCAGCGTCTGGGTGGCGGCCTTCTCCTGCGCAAAAATTGGCGCGCCGCAAGCGATCAGCAGCGCGAGTACGAATGTGACGCGTTTCATGACGTTTTCTCCTTGCCTAATGACGGTCCAGAATCATAGCATCAAGCCATGAAGCCGCAAATCTGGTACTGGCTGTTGCCGCTCCTGCTCGCGGTCATGGCAGGTGTGATGGTACTGCGTCGCCGCAGGCTGCATGGGCGTCGCCTGTATCAACAGCAGTTGGAGCGCGCGCTTGCGGACGGTATCCTAACCGAAGCCGAGGCGCAGGAGCTCGCTACGGTGCGCGAAAAGCGCGACTTGAGCGATGCGGAAGTCCGCATGGTAGCGGTTTCTCTCTACCGCCGCGCCTTGAAGGAAGCGGTCGAAGATGCTCGCATCACGGAACACGAGCACGAAACGCTGGAGCGTTTGCGCACACAGCTCGCGCTTTCCGATGCGGATCTCGCGGCCGATGTCCAGCAAATGCAGCGCATACGCTTGTTCGCCGGCGTCGAGCGCGGCGAACTGCCCCGCATCGAGCCGCCTCTCGAGGTTGCGGACGGTGAAGTGTGCCACTGGGCTGCGCACGCACGCCTGGCCGAGCAGCTGGTCGCGCCAGGGCGCAAAACCGGTCTGCGCGCGGTCAATTTCGCGGTCGCGGGGACTGCCCCGTTTTCTGCCGCCGGTGAGCGTGGCGCGCTCGGCCCCAGCTCCGAGATTCTACCCGTGGACCTCGGGCTGATGGTCGTCACAAATCGGCGCACAATTTTCCGGGGCGCGCGCAAGCACCTCAGCGTTCCGCACATGAAGCTGCGCACGCTGGATCTGTTCAAGGACGGCGTCGCTCTGGACGAGACCGATCCGGCACAGAGCAGCTTCTTCCTCGTGAGTGATCCGGAGCTTACTGCCGCGATTCTTTTATCGGCAGCACGGACTCGCCAGCAGGAGCTCAAGAACCTGACCACGCGGTCAGCATAAACTCTTCTGATAAGCGGCACGCGTTCTGCGGACGATCACGCGGTCGTCGCAGTAGAAAGGAGTGCGCATGCAGAAGAGGTTCGATCGCTGCTCGGAAGCGTATCGTGAGGAGGCATTATCCGAGCTGCGGGCTGAACTCGCCGATTTCAGCCACGATGGTCTGGTGCAGTTGACCGAAGATCTGGCGGCGGGCGCGGTAGTGCGAGGCAGCTGGACCGGCTGTGTGATCTCGTATAAACGTGGTGCTGCGGGCAGCGCGCGCCGGGACCGCATGGGGCGCGCTCGCAATGCGTTCACGATCCTGTGGGACAATGGCTGGCTGACCGACGAAGAAGTGATGGACGCGGCGCTTGGCGAAGCACGACGTCGCAGGATTGAAGCTCCTGAAAACACGCCATCTACGGTTGACCAGATGGCATGATTTCCGTTAAATTAGGTGTTCTCCAGGGGGTGTAGCTCAGCTGGGAGAGCACCTGCTTTGCAAGCAGGGGGTCAGCGGTTCGATCCCGCTCACCTCCATGATGGAATGCCCGTATCGACTTCGTCGGTGCGGGCTCTTTATCAAGTCCGTACATTAGACACATGGCAACAACTCTTCGCGCTGTCGAACGTCTGCCGCGCCGTCTCGGCTTGTGGAGCGCGGTTGCCGTGCTGGTTGGTTCCACGATTGGCAGTGGCATCTTCCGCGTGCCGAGCTCGGTCGCGGCGGATGTCGGTACGCTGGGCGCGATCGCGCTAATCTGGATTCTGGGCGCACTGGTCGCGCTGTTCGGCGCGCTCACGCTGGCAGAGCTGGCGGCGATCTTTCCACGCTCCGGCGGCATCTACGTTTTCCTGCGCGAAGCATACGGACCATTGCCGGCATTCCTGTTCGGCTGGACCGAGCTGCTGGTCATCCGCCCATCCGCGCTCGGCGCGATCGCCATGATTTTCGCGCGATACGCCGCTGCATTGTTCGGACTGCCGCCTGAAAGCGTGCGTTGGCTGGCGATCGCGGCGATCGTCTTGCTCGCGCTCGCCAACGTGCGCTCGGTCATTTTTGCATCCGCTATTGTCAATGTAACGACTGCCGCGAAGATCATTGCGCTGGCCGGCGTCGCACTGATCGCCTTCGCGTTCGGCAATCCCGCGCAAGGCGCATTGGTCGCAGCGATCTCATTCGAGCCCGCCAGCTGGGGCGGCTTCGGCGTTGCCCTGATCGCCGTTCTGTGGGCCTACGATGGCTGGGCGGACCTGACGTTCGTGGCAGGAGAAGTAAAGGATCCCGAACGAACCATGCCGCGCGCGCTGCTCATCGGCACCGCACTGGTCGTGGTTCTGTATCTGCTGGTGAATCTGGCCTATTTGTACGTGCTGCCGATCAGCGAGCTGGCCGGCTCCGAGATCGTTGCAGCCGATGCCGCCCGCAAAATCTTCGGCGCCATTGGCGCGTCGGTAATCTCGGCGCTCGTGATGCTGTCGGCTTTCGGCGCGCTGACCGGCTCGACGCTCACCGGCCCGCGCATTCTGTACGCGATGGCGGACGACGGATTGTTCTTCAAGCCGATCGCGCGCGTACATCCAACCTATCTCACACCGTACATCGCGATTCTTACGACATCCGCACTGGGCGTCGGCTACGTTTCGATTCGAACTTTCGAGACGCTTGCGGGTGACTTCATTCTCGGCATCTGGCCATTTTATGCGCTGGCGGTAGGCGCTGTCTTCATTCTGCGACGCCGGCGCGCCGACCTCGAGCGTCCCTACAAGACCGTCGGCTATCCGTTCGTCCCGATCGTTTTCCTGCTTGCATCCATTCTGATGCTCGGCAACTCGCTGGTCGAGAACCCGATTGCTACCGGCAAGGATTTCATCATCATCCTGATCGGCATCCCGGTCTATCTGATCTGGGCGCGACTGCACGACCAACGAAATGGCTGACGAAAGCGTTATCGCGGGGTATTACAGGCGAGTGCTCGCACCGCCGCTGCGGCCGGCGATGACCGGGCTGGAGCGCATCGGTCGCGCGGCGCAGCTCATGTGGCATATCGTGAAGGTGCTGCCGCATCCGCGCCTGTACATTACCGCTGCGCTGCAACAGTCGTTTCTCATCGGGGTTCGCTCGTTACCGCTCGTCCTGTTCATCGCGATGCTGGGCGGGGCAGTGACGTCCCAGCAGTCGGGCGCCCAGTTCAGCGGCGGACTGCCGTTGTGGGTGATTGGCAGCGTGCTGGCGGCCAGCGTGCTCACGGAGCTCGGACCGCTGCTGACCGCGATCGTGATGATGGCGCGCGTCGGCGCGAGCATCGCGGCCGAACTTGCATCCATGCACGTGACGGAGCAGATCGATGCGCTGCGCGCAATGGGTCGCGACCCGGTCGCATTCCTGGTGGTGCCGCGCGTGGTGGCCGGCGTGGCGGTCTTCCCGGCACTGGTTATTCTGGCGGACGCGGCCGGTCTGTTCGCCGGCTGGCTGATTGGTCAGCTGGCCGTAGAGGGACTGACCAGCGGCGACATCATCTACGGAATGCGCTTCTATTTTCGTCCGTGGGCGCTATGGTTCTCCGTCATCAAAGGCGCCGTATTCGGTTTTGCAGTAACTTTCATTGCGTGCCTGGTCGGCCTCGAGGGCGGCGGCGGCGCCGAGGGTGTCGGGCGCACGACCACGGCGGCGGTTGTGGTAACGACCATCATGCTCATGGTCATCGATGTGCTGCTGGCGCCGTTATTGAAAATGTTCTGAGATGATCGAGTTCAGGAATCTGAAGAAGAGCTTCGGCGAGCAGGTCGTGTTGAACGGCGTGGACCTGATCGTCAACGAGGGCGAAACGCTGGCTTTGCTCGGGCCGTCGGGGACCGGCAAGAGCGTACTGCTCAAGCACGCGATCGGCCTGCTCGTTCCCGATGATGGCGACGTTTTCGTCGATGGCGTATCGATCGTAAACGCTACGCCGGCAGAGCTGGCGCGCGTACGCCGCAATGTCGGCTACGTCTTTCAGAACGCGGCGCTGTTCGACTCGCTGTCGGTCGCGGAGAATTTGTATCTCGCGCAGACCGAGCAGGGTAGTGTTATGCCGCTCAGTGCAACCCGGGCCGAGGCGATCGATCTGCTGGCGAAGGTCAACCTGAGCGCTTCGGTTCTCGAGAAGTATCCTTCCGAGCTGTCGGGTGGCATGCGAAAGCGGGTGGGCGTCGCGCGGGCAATTGCGAGCAGACCTCGCTACTTGTTGTGGGATGAGCCGACCACCGGCCTCGATCCGGTCAACGCCGACAACATCGACGAGTTGATTCTCGAGGTGAGCCGCGAGCTCGGCGTCACCAGCATTGTCGTCACGCACGATCTCGACACTGCGTTCGAGGTGGGGGACCGCATTTCTCTGCTGTATGAAGGCAAGGTACGAGCTACTGGTACGGCGGCCCAGATGCTCCAGAACACGGATACCGTGGTGCAGCGATTCGTGCGCAGAAGCCGAATCGATGCAGTAGTCGCATAAGGAAAACATGGACAAGACGAAACGAAATGTGGCTGCATTGGGAGCACTTACCATCATAGCGGTGGTCGTATTCTTCTGGGGCCTGTACTACCTGCTGGGCAGCCCGCTGGTGCGCGGCGGCATGGATGTCATCATCTCGTTGCCGAGCGGCGGCGGCATGAAGCGCGGCGACCGGGTCACGCTTCAGGGCGTCGAGATCGGGTCGGTCAAAGACATCGCGCTGCGCGAGCGTGGCGTGACTGCTGTCTTGCGCCTGAACGAGGACATGCCGCTGCCCGCTGACACGCGCGCAGTCGTCACCGGCGACGTTTTTGGAGCGCACACCGTCGAGCTGGTGCCGGGAGACGCGGTCGTCAAACTGGAGAAGGGCGATACGATTCGCGGCATGACGGCGCCGGCGCTGACCGATGCCGCCGTCGAACTGAGCGCGCAGGCTCGCGACGTGCTCAACCGCGCCACTTCGCTGCTCTCGCCCGAAGCCGTCGCCAACGTGCACGCGACCGCCGCGGTTCTGCCGGGTAGCGCGGAGCAGCTGCGCGCCGCGTTCAGTGAGCTGCGCATGGCTTCCGCAGCACTGCGTCGCACTGCTGAAGGCCTGGAAGAAGCCGAGACCGGAAAGGCGCTCAATGCGGCAATCACGCGGGTGGACGAGAGCGCCCGCGCGCTGACTTCGGTTGCGGTCTCCATGGAGCGCTCGCTCGGGTCGCTCCAGACGGTATTCGCGAAGATCGAGCGCGGCGATGGCACGCTCGGCAGGCTCGTGAATGACACTTTGCTCTACTCGAATCTGAACGGCGCGGCGCGCGAGATTCGTGCGCTCGCGAGTGACATGAAATTGAACCCGAGACGCTATCTGACGATCGACGTGTTCTGAGATTTAAGCCAGACGCGAATGATATTCCGCCTCTGTACCGCCTGAGCGGTGGCAGAGCGTGAAAGGTGCAGCGTACTTTTGAGTACGCGGGGGCCAGGGAGGTCGGACCATGGATGATGGCGCAGCAATCACCGAAACGGTGCGCCGGGCTTTACGCGAAGGACCATTCGCGATGCGACAGCTGGCGGCCGACAGTGGCTTGAGTTACGACGTGCTGCGCTCCTGGCGTAGCGGGCGCAGACGTCCCAATCCGGACAGTGTGCGTAAATTGGCCGACGGCCTGTCCCGCCGTTCGGAGAGTTTACGGGAACTTGCGCGCGAGCTTCGTCGTTACGGCCCGCAGTAGAGATCGTCACCTCCCCGGGGCATAGCCCTTGCTCCGTTCTCCGCTGACAGCACAGCGGAGAATCTATGAAGGTGACGTCCGATCGCTGGGATTCCAGCGGCATCCGTAGAATAACCGACGACCGCAGCCTGTGGCGCGTGGTCGTTGAAACCTGGCCGGAACGGGACGGCTACCATGGGCGGTTCGTATTCGTGCCCGACCGCACACCCGTGCCGGTCGATGCGCGTGAAGGTCCTGACGCATTACGCGGCCCCACGCGCGAAGATGTAGTCGCGGAAGCATACTCTCTCGGCGAAGACCGGCTGCGACAGCTCTTTCGCTCCCTGGCCTGACATAGCGAGCCTGTTTCTTGCCTTCCATCTCCTCCTGCAAGACAGGAGGAGATTTTGTCAGTTGCAATCATAGTCACATTGATGTTTTTCGCCGCGATCGGTTTTGCCGGTGCCGGTGTCGCGTGGGCGGTTGCCCGTGCGCGTGAGCTGAGCGAGGGCGAAGCCGACCTCGGCATGCGCGGCGTCACCTTTTTGCTCTCGCTGTTCGGGGCCGTTTGCACGTTCGTTTCGGTGGGCCTGACCGGGATATTCGCTTTCGGCGGGGTGATCGCGTGGGCAACCTACATTTTCTCGGCCCAGCGCATCGGCGTCTTCGAACTGTACTCGGCGGCTGAAGCTGGTACGACACATAGCGCGATGAGATAGTCATGCCCTGATTGCTCGCGCAGTAGCGCGACCGTAATTTTCCGCATGGCAAACCCAACCGATCTCATGGACAAGCTCGTTTCGCTGAGCAAGCGGCGCGGCTTTGTCTTTCAATCCTCGGAGATCTACGGTGGTACCGGATCGGTGTGGGACTACGGCCCGCTCGGCGTCGAATTAAAGAACAATATCAAGCAGTTGTGGTGGCGCTCGATGGTGCACGAACGCGATGATATCGAAGGCATCGACGCGGCCATCCTGATGCATCCGAAGGTCTGGGAAGCCAGCGGACACGTGTCCGGTTTCAGCGATCCACTGGTCGAGTGCAGCAACTGCCATCGCCGTTTCCGCACGGACGCGCCTGAGATCCAGGGCAGGAACCAGTGTCCTGTATGCGGCAAGAAAGACACATTCGGCGAGCCGCGCATGTTTAACCTCATGTTCAAGACATTCATGGGGCCGGTCGAAGATTCTGCGGCCGTCGTCTACCTGCGGCCGGAAACTGCGCAAGGCATCTACGTCAACTTCCAGAACGTGCTGACCAGCAGCCGGCAGCGCATCCCGTTCGGGATTGGTCAGATCGGCAAGGCGTTCCGCAACGAGATCACACCCGGCAACTTCATCTTCCGGACCCGCGAATTCGAGCAGATGGAAATGCAGTTCTTCGTGGCGCCCGGCTCTGATGAGCAGTGGCTCGATTACTGGAAGCAGCGCCGCATGCAGTGGGTTCTCGACCTCGGCATCAGCAAGGATAAGCTGCGTTTCCATCAGCACGCGCCCGATGAGCTCGCGCATTACGCGAAGGATGCATACGACATCCAATACGAGATGCCGTTCGGCTGGCAGGAGTTCGAGGGCATTCACAACCGCACCGACTTCGACCTGAAGCGGCACCAGGAGTATTCGGGAATGATGCTCGAGTACGTGGATCCGGTGGATCGGACCACGCGCTACATCCCCTACATCCTCGAGACGTCGGCGGGCGCCGATCGCACGACTCTGGTCGTAATGATGGACGCATACCGCGAGGAGCAGCTCGAGGGGGAGACACGCGTCGTCATGGGATTGCGGCCACGCATCGCGCCTATCAAGGCGGCGATCCTGCCACTGGTGAACAAGGAAGGTATGCCTGAGTTTGCGACGCGCCTGCACGAAGACCTCAAGCGCGCGAGCATTCCCTGCGCGTATGACGACAGCGGCTCGATCGGCAAGCGGTACCGCCGTCAGGATGAGGCGGGCACGCCATTCGCTTTCACGGTGGATGGCCAATCCTCGAGCGACCAGACCGTGACCGTGCGCGATCGTGACACGCTCGAACAGGAGCGCATTGCGGCCTCGCGAGTAGTCGAATACGTGCGCGAGCGCATTGCGTCGTGAATGGAATTCTCCGAGTTCGAGCGCGTGGCGCGCGCGCTCTGGGACGAGATTCCTGCTGAATACAAAGTGGGAGTGGACGGCCTGGTCGTAGATCGGGCGGCCATTGCGCACACCAGCCACCCTGACGTTTACACACTCGGCGAATGCGTGACGGAAGACTATCCGTCACAGTACGGCGGACCGGACACTACCCGGTCCGCTGTCGTGCTTTACTACGGGTCCTTCCAGCAAGTCGCGCACGATGATCCAGGCTTCGACTGGGATGGCGAGATCTACGAGACGATCATGCACGAGCTACAGCATCATCTCGAGTCGCTCGCTACCGAGGATGCGCTCGAGGATCTCGACTTCGCGGTGGACGAGAACTTCAAGCGCGTGCAGGGCGATCGATTCGATCCGCTGTTCTATCGCGCGGGCGAGGCAATCGAATCCGGCGTTTTTGTGGTCGAATCCGACGTGTTCTGCGAGATCATCACGCGCAACGCGGCGCCGCTTCCGTTCCGATTCGAATGGGATGATGTGACTTACGAAGTGACGCTGCCGGCCAGCGGTGCGGACGTCAGCTACATTTACCTCGAGAATCCGCCTGGTCCTGAGCACGCTGATTTCTGCATTGTGCGCGTCATGAAGCGAGGGGTAGTCGCGACGCTGCGGTCGGTATTTCGCGGGCTGACTACCGAAGAGACGAGCGCATTCGCCGAGGTCCTGGCGTGAACGCGCGCGCCCATCCATACGACCTGGTCTTTGCCACGGACGAGCTCGAAGGCACCGCGTTCCCGGCGATCAAGCAGGAAGCGGAAGCGCGCGCAGTCGATGCGCGTGACGCCGAGCGTACGCTGCTGCTCGAGGGCATGGGTGAGCTGATGCGCTCGCTGCTGCCAGCGGACGCGACTGCGCCTGCCTTCTCACAGTTTGGCTCGATTGTCTGGCACGCGTACCAGTACTGGCTGGCCGGCAAGCAGACTTTCAGCATAGACGAGCCAACGCTGCGCCGACTGCTGGCCCCGGAAACCCAGGTTGGCGAATGGCGGCTGGCCGCGCCCGCGAGCGCCGGCTACCTACAGCTGCCTCGCAATTCGATCTTCTCACAGGTCGACGAAGGCGCGCATGCGGAAGCTGTAGATGGTTTCTTTTTCGTGTATGGCGATGGTCGTCTCGATTTGCTGCTCGTGTTGGGTCTGGTGCCGAATCGATCTGGATTCAGCGTGATCAACGTTTCGGGGATCGTGTCGGCGCACGATAGTGAACATTGGGGCGACGTCACGGCGCGTGAGGAAGGCACGGATTTCGAGAATATCCTGCCGGGTGGCAGCGGGCGCCTCTACGCGGTGACGAATGCGTTGGAGGTTTTGAAGCTGGCAACAAGAGTATTTTGGAGTTTGTAATGCAATTTAATGGACGTTTGCGTTCACGTTCACGTTCACCTTTACGTGTACGATCAACGCATAGGCTCGAGCCAAACGCTTCCGCCGAACTAGCCACCGTACACGTGCACGTGAACGTGAACGTGAACGTAAACGTCCGTTAATTATGGACAAGCACGCAATTGCGCTGGTATTGGAAGAGATCGGCACGCTGCTCGAGCTGCATGGCGAAAACACATTCAAGGCGCGCGCGTTCCAATCGGCGGCGCGCGCGATCGAGAGCGTCACCGAGGACGTGGTTCAACTCGCTCGCCGCGGTGAACTCGAGACGGTTCCCGGCATTGGCAGCGCAACCGCGCGGGTCATTCGCGAGCTGATCGACACGGGCACAGCCAGATACTATCTCGACCTGCGCGCGCGTACGCCCAGCGGCTTTTACGAGCTGCTGGCGGTCCCGAAACTCGGACCCAGGAAGATTCGGCTGCTGCACGAGCAGCTGGGCATCGATTCGGTCGCTGATCTGGAGCGAGCGGCACGTGCCGGACAGATCGCGCAACTGAAAGGTTTCGGCGGTCGCACGGAAGAGCTGCTGCTCGAGGGCATCGCGTACGTGCGCGGCACGCTCGGCCGGCGCAGGCTCGCCGACGCGCTCGAGGTCGGACCCAGGCTGCTCGGCTTTGTGTCGAGCTTGCCCGGTGTCATCGAAGCCGAGCTCGCGGGTGAGCTGCGGCGCAAACTCGAAACCGTCGATGGCGTCAGCATTGTAGCTGCTGTGGACCCCGCCGATATCGACGCCGTGCTCGCTGCGTTCAGCGCGTTACCCGGCATCTCGAATGCGCAGCGTGCCCATGGAAATACTGCAAGCGCGAGATTGTCGGACGGTTTCCAGTTGCGATTGCGTTGCTGCCCGCCTGCCGAGTTCGGCGCAACCGTAATTACTGAGACCGGCAGCGCCGACCATGTACGTGCGCTGGGAGCCGACGTCGCCGCTGTGCGTGGTAGCGAAATCCACGTCTACGAGAGCAGCGGCCTGCGCTACATCGAGCCTGAGCTGCGCGAGACCGGCGCTGAAGTGGAGGCTGCGCGGCGTGGTGAGCTGCCGCAGCTCGTCACGCTGGCCGATCTGCGCGGCTGCTTCCACTGCCACACTGTTTACAGCGACGGCCGCGGCACCATCGAGGAGATGGCGCGCGCGGCACAGCAGCGGAAATGGCGTTATTTGGGGATTGCCGACCACTCGCAGAACGCATCGTACGCGGGCGGGCTGAGGAGAGACGACGTCGAACGACAGCATGCGGAAATCGACGAATGGAATGCGCAGCACGGCTCGAAGGTTTGGCTGTTCAAGGGGATCGAGGCTGACATTCTCAACGACGGGCGGCTCGATTACGAAGACGAGGAAGGACTGCTCGAGTCATTCGACTTCGTGATCGGCTCGATTCACTCATCATTCGCGCTGCCGGAATCAGGGCAGACGGCGCGTCTGCTGCGTGCCATGCAGAATCCGAATCTCACTTTTATCGGCCACATGACCGGGCGTCTGCTCTTGTCCCGGGCCGGCTACCGCGTAGATGTTGACGCGGTGCTCGAGGCCGCCGCGCTGGTCGGCGTCGCGATCGAGATCAATGCGGACCCGCACAGGCTGGACCTCGATTGGCGGCACTGGCCCGGCGCGAAACGACGCGGTGTCAAGACGGCGATCAATCCGGATGCGCATTCGGCGCGCAGCCTCGATGTCGTAGAATACGGTGTGTGCATGGCGCGAAAGGGCTGGCTCGAGCCGGACGATGTCGTGAACACATGGACGCTGCCCAGAGTTCGGCAGTTCTTCAAGGCGCGCAAAAAATGAAAAAGACCACCAAGGTCGCCAAACTCCGTGAGAGCAGGGAGCGGAAACGCGAGCGCGCGAACCAGATCGTTAAACGCCTGAAGCAGACGTATCCGAACGCCCAAACCGCGCTCGTCCATGATAACCCTTACGAGCTGCTGGTCGCGACCATGCTATCCGCGCAGTGCACGGATGTGCGCGTCAACATGGTTACACCCGCGCTGTTCGAGCGTTATCCAACCGCGGCGGATCTCGCAGGCGCGAAACCGGAAGAATTGGCAGAGATGATTCGATCGACCGGTTTCTACCGCAACAAGACCAGGAGCCTGCTCGGCATGTCGAATGCGGTGGTCGAACAGCATCACGGCGAGATCCCCGCGGAGATGGACGATCTCGTGAAGTTGCCGGGTGTTGGCCGCAAGACGGCGAATGTCGTGCTCGGCAATGCGTTCGGCAAAAACGAAGGCGTTGTGGTCGATACGCATGTTGCGCGATTGTCGGGGCGGCTGGGTCTGACGGCGCAAACCGATCCGGTAAAAATCGAACAGGATCTGATGGAGCTGCTACCCGGGAAGGACTGGACCCTGGTACCGCATCTCTTCATCGACCACGGTCGCGCGGTGTGCAAGGCGCCGACGCCGAAATGCGAGGTGTGTGTGCTGAACGACATTTGTCCGAGTTCACGAGTGTAATGGCGCCCAAGTACAAGGACGTGGATGAACATGAGCGCGTGCTGCGCGTCCGAACCGCGGGTTACGCAGCAATCGGCGCAGTCCTGGTTTTCGCCGCGGGCACGATGCTCGGATTTCCGTTCCTGACTACGGTTATTGCGACGCTGCTCGCCGCAGTTGCCGGCTACAAGCTGCCATTGTTGCTGGCGAACTTCCTGGGCAGCGCGGGCGCTAGCGTGTACATGGCGGGCGGCGCGAGCACGCCGGCGGTGCGTGAATACTCGCTGGCCGACTCACTGGTTGCGCGCGGCAGGTTCGACGAGGCCGCGGAAGCGTACGAGCTGCTTGCAGAAGACCATCCGGACGATCCGGAGCCGCGCGTGCGGCTGGCGCGCCTGCTGCGCGACCGCATGGGCAGGCCCGAGGATGCGGCAACCTGGTTGCGAAAAGCACTCGACGTCAAAAACATCGACGCCGCAACCGAGTTGGCGCTGCTGCGTGAGATCAGCGAGCTATACATGTACAAGCTGCGCACGCCGAACAAAGCGTTGCCATACCTGAGGCGTCTGGCAGAGAAGCACAGTCAGCATCCAAGCGCGAATTGGGCGCGCACCGAAGCAGCGGAGATCAGACAGGCGATGCGCGACGAACAAAATGGCTGATACGCTCACCGGGTCGCGCAGCCCATTTCTTCAGCATGGCGCGCAGCAGCCGGTGCGTTGGATGCCGTGGGGCAATGCCGCGTTCGAGCGCGCACGGCGCGAGAACAGGCCCGTCCTGCTCGACATCGGCGCAGTCTGGTGTCACTGGTGCCACGTCATGGATCGCGAGAGCTACGAAGATCCGGCGACTGCCGAGCTGATCAACGAGCTGTTCGTGCCGGTCAAGGTCGATCGCGATGAACGGCCGGATGTCGATGCGCGCTACCAGCGCGCAGTGCAGACCATGACGGGACAAGGCGGCTGGCCGCTCACCGCGTTCCTCACGCCGGATGGCGACACGTATTACGGCGGGACTTACTTCCCGCCGAGCGATGCTTACGGCCGGCCTTCATTCAAGCGGGTACTGGGTGAAGTCGCGCGGGTTTGGCGCGAGGAGCCGCAACGCGCGCGCGAGGCGGTGCAAGGCATACAGGAGCGGCTCAAGAATTTTGCCAAGGCCGAAGCAGAGGGCGGCGCGATCGCGCGCGCCATCGTCGACCAGACGGTCGAAGAGCTAGCCGACGGCTTTGACTTCCGCTACGGCGGCTTCGGCCGCGCGCCGAAGTTTCCGAACAGTGGTGCGCTCGCGCTGCTGACCGATCATTTCATCGATACAGGCCACGACTGGAGCCGGCGCATGGTCGTCGAGACACTGAACGCAATGGCGCGTGGCGGCATCTACGATCAGCTCGGTGGCGGCTTTCATCGCTATTCGACGGACGCGCGCTGGATCATCCCGCACTTCGAGAAGATGGCGTATGACAATGGCCCGCTGCTCGAGAACTACGCGCGCGCATTCGCGGTGACGCGCGAGCCGCTCTACGCGGAAATCGTGCAGAGCATCGTCGCATACCACGAGGATGTCGCGCCCACTGTCCTCGCCGCCGGCGGCTTCCATGCTTCACAGGATGCGGACTTCAGCCCGCACGATGACGGCGACTACTGGACCTGGACGCAGGACGAGCTGCGGGCCGCGCTAGCACAGGATGAGCTCGCCGACGCGATCAAGTATTTCGGTGTCGAAGACACGGCCAGCGCCATGCATCTCGATCAAGACCGCCATGTGCTGTATCGCGCGGACGAATCGCAGGGCAGCCAGCTGATCGCGAGCGCTAAACAGAAACTGAAGCGCGCGCGCGATCAGCGGCCGCAGCCGTACGTCGATCAGACCATCTATACCGGCTGGTCTGCGCTGGTCGCGTCCGGTTTCATAGCCGCGGCGCGCTACGCCGATCATGGCAGTGCGGGTGAACATGCGGTGCGCGCGCTCGACCGCATCTGGCGCGATGCATTCGACGATGCGCATGGCATCGCGCATCGCGTGTCTGACCGCGAGGCCGGCGAATACCTCGAAGATCAGGCGTTCGTGTTGCAGGCCATGCTCGATGCGTTCGAGCTGACGCAGGATGCGAAATGGCTGACGCGCGCTACGCAACTCGCTGACAGCACGAGCCGCTGGTATCAGGACCCGAACGGCGCATATCGCGACCGGCCGCGCGGCGCCGCTGCGGCCGCCGCCGTGCTCGAAGAGCCGCACTATCCGATCGCGGACGCACCCACACCGTCGGGCAACGCCGTAATGGCACTGTCGCTGATCCGCTTGCATGCGCTCACGCACGAGCGCGCCTTGCTCGACCGCGCCGAGGCCGTGCTCGCCGCCTTCGGCGGTTCTGCGAGTCGCATCACGACGGCCGCAGTGACTTACGTGCGCGCGCTCGACTGGTTCACGGCGGGCACGACCAGTATCGTAATCGTCGGCAGCGGCGCGCCGGCGGATGAACCGCTGTTGCGCGCGGCGCTGAGCTTTTATCGACCGCGCGCGATCATCAGATACTTCGAGGCGGGAAAAGTGAACGTCGAACAGCTCGCGCCGGAGCTGCGCGCAATGGTCGGCGCGGACGCACCGCGCGCGTACGTGTGTGCCGGGCAAGCTTGCGCAGCGCCGGTCGACGATCCTGTCCGGCTGATCGAGCTGCTACGTACTTTCAAACACCAGAACAGCAACGACGAAGTTAAACGGTGACGAGGGTATTGGTGACGATGTTGGGCGTGATGATGTTAACGGTGACGAGATTAAAAACCGCATTTAACGCCGGCACCATAACACCGTCACATCAAAACCCTCACCGTTAACCTCGTCACAGTAACGGCGGCAACAAAAACACGACGAAGTTGAACGGTGACGAACTTGTTGGTGACGATGTTGGGCGTGATGATGTTAACGGTGACGAAGTTAAAAACCGCTTTTAACGCCGGCACAATAAAAGCGCCGCATTAAAACCCTCACAGTTAACGGCGTCACGATAACGGAAAGGATGACAGCATGCCGTCACGTGATGAAGCGTTGCAGTTGTTGCACGAGTGGGTCCCGAACCCGCTACTGCGTAACCACATGAAGTCGGTGGCAGCAGCCATGCGCTGGTATGCGGGCAAGCACGGCGCGCATGAGGAGGAGTGGGAGCTGGCCGGCCTGCTGCACGATATGGACTGGGAAAAGTATCCGGACCAGCACCCGCTGAAGGCGGTCGAAGAGCTGCGCGCGCGCGGCTATCCCGAGTCGGTGCTGCACGCGATTCTCGCGCATCGGGCGGACTTCACGCACGTGCAGCCGGAGTCCGGGCTGGACAGGCATCTGCTCGCATGTGACGAGCTGACGGGGCTGATTACGGCGACGGCGTACATGCGGCCGACCGGCATCGACGATCTGACCGCGAAATCGGTCGTCAAGAAGATGAAGGACAAGGCATTCGCGCGTGGCGTCAATCGCGAGGATGTCACGAACGGCGCCGCGCTGATCGGCGTCGAGCTGAACCAGCACATCACGAACGTCATCGAAGCCATGCAGGGGATTGCCGAGGAGCTCGGCCTGACCGCCGCCCAGCGCGCTGGATCATGAGAGCATCGCGCGTGGGAGCATGGGAGCATGGGAGCATGGGAGCATGGGTGTCGCGGGGGCTATCGCTCCTCTATATTGGCGCGGCCAAAATCTGGAGGCGAGATGCGTAAATGCGTGATGGTCCTCGCGCTGCTTTGGGCAGCGGCGTGCGGCGACCCTGATACAATAGACGATCGCGGTTATACCAAGGCGCCGCTCGAGACGCCGAACGTGCTGGTAAAAGGCGAGCCGACGAGCGACATGGATAAGCTGGGGGCCCCGATCTATCCGGAAGCTCCGGTCATCGAGGTCGCAACCGAAAAGAAGGCGCCGGCCGACGGTGCGCCCGCTCAGCAAAAGGCTGGCGCGGTGCCGCAGGGCGCGACCGCGGCGGATGTCGAAGCCGGCAGCACGATCTTCAGCTCGACCGGCAACTGCTTTACCTGTCACGGCCAGAATGGCGCCGGCACCGGCATGGCTCCGGCATTGAACGATTCGAAGTGGCTGAATGTGGATGGCAGCTTTGCGGCGATTCAGCAGTTCATCAACAGCGGCGTGCCGGCGCCGAAGGAACACCCCGCGCCCATGCCGGCAAAGGGCGGAGCGGCATTGACGGACGCGCAGGTCAAACAAGTAGCTGCGTACGTCTACTCCTTATCACATTAACGGTCGTCTCGGCCTCAACGCCTTCCTGAACAGCGAGAGCTGCTCGTTCTCATCGAGCTCACGCGCACGGTCGAGCGCAATGCCCGGCGGCGCGTGCCAGCCCATCCCCGTGATCAGCGTTTCGTGCGAGCCGACCCGCCCATCGCGGCGAAAGAGCAGCGCGTTGTGCCACGTACCATCGTGATCGGGCTCGGACCGCACCCAGATCTGGTAGCGCTGCCCCTCGACGAAAATAATCCCGAGCTGTTCTTCGATCGTCGTTTCGTCCACTGAGCCGCTCTGCGTCTCTGCGAGGAATTATTACTGCACGCGCGCGATCCTGATCCGCATCTCGGATGGGAAGCCGGCACCTGCCAACCCTCTAAACTCCAGCAGCTGCTTGTTCGCCGACGTGCCGCTGATCTCGAAGACGGAGAAGCCGCCACCCTGCACGGCGCCGACATCGATGGCGAAGCGGCCGAAACCCGCGTTGCGAACCTTGAGCGGAGCCGGCTTCACGAAGAAGCCCCGAGGCGCCAGATCGGTGCTCAGCCCGCTGAAAACGTCACGCGTGTTCCAGCTCGGCATTGAGAACTTCGCATCGCGCGGTGTGAAGTTCGGGTAGTCATCGAGCGCGAGCGCAAGCGCGAACTCGCTCATCAGATCAGCGAATGGGAGGCCCGTGCGTTGTTGGATATTGTCGGTGCCGGGTGTGACCATCTCCCGGTTCATTGCGGTCAGAAATGCCGATTCCGACATGGCATAGGTGTCGAGCACCCAGCGCACGAACGCCCAGCCGCTGCCATAGAAGGTGAAGTCGCCGTCCTGCACCGAGCCGACCGCGGATGTCGATTCCGGATCCTCGAAATAATCGTACAGGAAGAAGAAGTGATCGATCATGCCCCACGGCTTGGCGGGCTGGCATTGCGTCCAGTCCGAATTCGGCGTGGGCCGCAGCTCACAATAAATGCTGTTCGCATAATTCACGTTGCCGCGTTGCTGGTAACCAAATACGGTCCGCGCCCACAGCTCCTCCGCGATCATGGCGGTGGCTTCCTCGAGCCACTGGTCGCGCGTGAAGAAGCCGGACGGCAGTGTCAGCGGACTCGCGAATTTCTCCGCGAAGCTGGTGACATGCTTGACTTCGTGAATGATCACTCTGCGGGTCTGGCGGGCCCAGTCCTCAACCGTGCCGGCGGCAAAACCAGCGGCGGTGCTGGTCGGCACGCGCGCAAAGAAGTGTTCGCCGAAATTGCTGGCCGCACATTGACCGGTCGGGAAGAAATCACCGCTCGTAACGAAGCCCGCAATGTTGCCGCCTTGCAGTCCGTTGATGACTGGTGAGAAGACCATGAAGATGCGTCCGTTCTGGTCGGTCTCCGCATCCATGGCAAGCGGATTCCCGTAGTTGGCCTCGAGAATCGGGAACATCACGTTGTCGAATTCATCGCTCACCGTGCGGTAGCGCGCGTCGAACTGACCCCTGAGCGCGAAAGTCGGATCGGTGTCCTCGAGGATCACGGCACGCGTGCCGACGTGCACTACGCGCGCTCGAATCACTGCGGCAGTCGAAATGTTGCAGACATTCGAGAAGTTTTTCGGAATCTTGATGGTCACCGTGTCGCCGACATTCGGAGGCGGTGGCGCCTGCACCAGATTCGGCATGACGCGCAGCTGCGCTTGGCGCGCGGGGCCGAGGCGCTCGATCAGCTGGATGTTCGAGCGCAGCAGCTCCGCGTGCGCCCGCAACGAAGCTTCGGACGCTTCGAGATGCTCGACATGCGCGGCGCTGAGCCCTTGCGAGCGCACCGCTGCGACCGGAACCGTCTGGGCGCTCGTTGTCGCGGTGCCGCCGCCGGCGCCGCGCAGCCGGAAAGATCCGAACGAGGATGGTGTCGTGGTCGAGTTGGAGACGACCGCAACATACTTCTGCGTGCCACCGCTGTTAGTGACAATGCATACCGATGCCGCCGCCGGTGTGATCGCGATGACATCGCCAAGGGCGAGGGTGCGCTCATCACAGCCGACCGCAGTCGCAGTCAAATCGACCGTAACTGAGCCCGCCGTTGCACGCAGCGCCTGCGCACCGGTACCGCCAAGCGTCCAGGATGTGCGCGCAACGCCGGTCACGTCGGTGGTTTTGGTAGCGCTGCCGACCGTGCCGCCGCCGGCGGTCACGGCAAATGTGACAGTCGCGCCTTCGACCGGATTGTCGAAGCGGTCCGCGACACGAATCGAGACCGAATCCGAAACATCGAAGCCGCCTGCGCTGCTGCCGATCAGCTGGGAAATGCGAGCTGCCGTGGCCGGCGCTCCGGCTTTGACGGTTGCCGTGAACACGGCGGGCGCGACCAGCCCGGTGACGCGGGCTTCGGCGCGCGCGTCACCCAGCGTGGAGCCCATGGTCCAGGTAACCGAAGCAGTGCCCTCGGCATTCGTGGTGTCGACCGCTGCGCTCAGGGTGCCGCCGCCACTCGCCACGGTGAATGTCACCACCGCGTTGGCCACGGCGAGCCCTTGCAGGTCGGCGACCTTCACGACCAGCGGTGTGGCGAGCGCCTCGCCCGCAGCGCCTTGCTGCCCGGCGCCGGAAACTACTGTGAGCGTAGCGGGCGGCCCGGCCTTGGGCGGGCCGGAAGAATCACCGCCGCAGGCGCCAATGCCAAAAGCGAGGACAATGAGTGCGCGCACGGCGCGAGAGCGATTGCCGTTCATGATGACCTTATCGATGACTGCCAGGGGAGAGATCCCCGAATCTAAGACGCGCACGGGATAATTCACAGACAACCATACCAGATGTGTACCCTTATTATAACGCACGTTCCCCGCGGGGAGCTTCAGCCCATTTAAGGGCGCATGCGGCCACAGGCCGCGCGCAGATTGTGCACCGCGCTCCACTTGCAGACCTCGCGCCACTGGGCGAGCTTTCGGCGGTTTATGCCTAAACGCGAAGACATTAGAAGTATTTTGCTGCTTGGCTCGGGGCCGATTGTCATTGGCCAGGGCTGCGAATTCGACTACTCCGGCACGCAAGCGGTCCGCGCCCTCAAGGAAGAGGGCTACCGCGTCATTCTCGTCAACAGCAACCCCGCCACCATCATGACGGA
>JBQTID010000040.1:0-5037 GCA_052389275.1 Gemmatimonadota bacterium
GGGGCCCGGGGGCCCGGGGGGGCGGGGGGGGGAACCGAGGGGTTGGGTTTAGGGCGGTCGCGGGTAGCGGGCCACGGTGTCCCCCGACGGCGCCCCCGAACCGCCACCCGCGACCCGCGTAGTTTCCCGCGACCGCGACCGCGACCGCGACCGCGCCCGCAGCCGTTATCGAGCCTTTTTGACCGCCCGCACCTTCACGCCACCCGTCTTTTCCTCTACATGCCGATACGCCAGCTCCAACCCATAGAGCGTCAGAAACGGCTCGACCCGCTCGACGGTGCGGCAATGCGGGCCGATCAGCGCAGCGAGTCCGCCGGTCGCGACAACCAGCGCATCCGGCTTCTTCCACTCCTCCTTGATGCGACGCACGACGCCGTCGATCGCTTCGACCGCGCCGTAAAAGATGCCGCTGCGCAGACAGGTTTCGGTCCGCCGCCCGATCACGGTGGGCGGCCGCTCGAGGTCAACGCGGGGCAGCTTCGCGGTCCGCCGGACCAGCGTTTCGGCGGCGGTCGCGACACCAGGTGAGATGACACCACCTGTGAACACGCCATCGTGCGTAATGCAATCGAAAGTCGTGGCGGTGCCGAGATCGACCGCAATGGTGTCGCGCTTGTACAACTTTGCGGCGGCCAGCGTGTTGACGATGCGGTCCGCGCCGACGGTCATGGGCTCGTCGACATCGAGTTTGATCGGCAGATCGGTCTTCGCGTCGATGGTCAGCACGCGCACACCGAGATGGCGCTCGCACATTTCCAGGAGAATGGGCGTAACCGGCGGGACCACCGAGCCAATGCACGCGGCGCGCAGCAATTCGAGATTGAAGCCGGACTCACGCAGCAGACCGCGAATCAGCAGCCCGATCTCGTCCACGGTGCGCCGACTGTCCGTCGAGACGCGCCAATGATCGATGAGATCGCCGGACTCGTGCAGTCCGATGACGGTTTCGGTATTGCCGACGTCGAAAGTCAGGATCATGCGCCCTCCACGCTGCCGGGGTAGGCGTGCGCATCCGCGAGCCGCACGGTTCCATTATACACTCGGCCCATCGTTGCTGCGCTGTCTATCAATAGAGCACCATCCGCCGAAACTCCTCGCGCCACTCCCTTCTGGGTTCTGCCATCAGCATCGATGACGACGTCGCGGTTCCGCAGAATATCGCGTGTTGCAAGCCGCGCCAATTCAGCGTCCGTCAGCGGCTGCGTTATACCCGCGCCCATGTCGTGTAGCGCGGCGAGCACCTGTGTCAACAATAGCGCGCGCTCACGCCCAACGCCGGTCGCGCTCCAAATCGAACAGGCTCGACCAGTGAGCTCGGGTGCGAACGCTTCCCTTTCCTGGAGAACGTTGATGCCGACGCCGGCCACGATGTGCGATCCGAACACACCTTCGCACAAAATGCCGGCGACCTTGCCATGCCCGGGAATGACGACGTCGTTCGGCCACTTCACACGCGCATCACCGATTGCTTCGGCTACCGTCAGGCCAATGCGGACCGGCACGCAGCCAGGAGCGGCGGCGGGTTGGTTAACGCGGAGCAGAACCGAGAAAAGCAATGACGTGCCGGGCTGCGCGCTCCAGGATGCGCCGCCGCGACCGCGGCCGCGCGTCTGCTGCTCGGCGACCACGATCGAGAAATGCGGTGCGCCCGCCGCCGCGAGCTCCGCAGCGACATCGTTGGTCGAAGCGATAGTATCGAAGAAGCGAACTTCGCCGGCATGCCAGAGCTCACGCCAGTATCCCTCGTCGCGGCTCTGCCACTGCGATACCCGCTCAGCCATTCAGCTGCTCCAGCACCTTCTGGTAGTGCTGCTCGTACATGGGCACTACCTCGTCCTTGCTGTAGCGCTCCGCCGCCTCGCGTGCGGCCGCGCTCATCCGGCGCCACTTGTCATTATCCTGGAGGATCTCGATACCGCGCGCCGCCATGGTTTCGACATCGGCGATCCCGGCGAGGTAGCCGGCTTCCCCGTCCGGCACGACTTCCGGCAAGCCACCCACGCGCGTTGCGATTACCGGGACACCGCACGACATCGCTTCGAGTGCAACCAGACCGAACGACTCCGTCTCACTCGGCAGCACGAACAAATCCGCACACGCCAGAATCTCGGCAACCGATTCCTGCTTGCCCAGAAAAGTGACCCGATTCGCGACGCCTTCTTCGTCGGCGGTCTGCTGCACGCGTCCGCGCTCCGGCCCATCACCGATCAAGACCAGACGCGCCGGCAGCGCGCGCGCAATGCGCGCGAAAATGCGCACGACATCATCGACGCGCTTGACCGGCCTGAAATTGGAGATATGCATGAGAATGCTCTCTCCCGGATCACTCAGGCGCGAGCGGTGACAGGGGTGCGCGTCCCGCTTGTAGAGAGTCAGGTCCACGAAGTTGGGAATCACATCGATACGCTCGGCCGCGACATCGAAGTGTTCGACGGTTTCCTGCCGCAGAAACTCCGACACGGATGTCACGCCATCCGATTTCTGGATCGAGAACTGGGTGATGCTGTGATAGGACGGATCCTGTCCGATCAGCGTGATGTCGGTGCCGTGCAACGTGGTGACAACACCAAAGCCTTCGCGGCCGACCATCTCACGCGCCATCCAGGCGGATGTCGCATGCGGAACCGCGTAATGCGCATGGATCAGATCCAGATTGTGCAACACCGCCGTGTTATGCATCGCGACGGTCAGCGCGAGACTGTAAGGCGGGTGATCGAACAGAGGATATGAAGGAATCTCGACTTCGTGATAAAAGACGTTCTCCACGAATTGGCTCAGTCGAAACGGCATCGCATAGGTAATGAAATGCACTTCGTGCCCGCGGCGCGCGAGCTCGATGCCCAGCTCGGTCGCAACGACACCCGAGCCACCATAAACGGGATAACAGCTGATGCCGATCTTCATAGACGCAGATTACGCAGATTTACGCAGATTTCGCAGAGCGGTACCGCTGCACGATCTCATCTGCTAACTCGTTAATGGGTCGTGTTGCGTCCAGACGAATCGCGTTCGGACCGAGCTGGTGCCGGAACCATGTCAGTTGACGGCGCGCGTAGCTGCGCGTGTTCGCGCGAATCCGGTCCGCCGCGTCGTCCAGTGTCGTTTCGCCGCGCAAATAAGGGATCAGCTCGATGTAGCCCGTCGCGTTCACGCCAGGCGCTTGCTCATCGTAGCCAGCCGCCCTCAGGCCGCGCACTTCTTCAACCAGGCCGGCGGCGAGCATCTCATCGACCCGACGATTGATTCGGTCGTATAGCTCGGCGCGCGGCAATTCCAGGACGAATGTCGTCAGATCGAGAGGCTGCCCTGGCGGCTGCTGCGCGTGCCACTCGGTCAGCGTGCGTCCGGTCAAGAGCGCGACTTCGACCGCGCGCGCGAGGCGCTGGCGCCCGCCCTCGCGAGCCAGTCGTTGTGCAGCGGCTGCGTCTAAACCGCTCAACCAGCGAAGAAGTTCCTCGCGTGAGAAATCCTCGAGATAACGCTTCAGTGATTCCTTGCGCGCGGGATCGAGCGGCGGCTCGGCAAACATGGGCTGGGTAAGCGCTCGCAGAAAGAAGCCCGTGCCGCCAACCAGGACAGGCACATGATGTCGGGCTCGAATCGCGGCGATCCACGCGCGTGCATCGGCCGCGAACCGTCCGGCAGTGTAGCGCCGACCGGGTGACAGCACATCGATGCCGAAATGCGGCACGCGCGCGCGCTGCTCGACTGTCGGCTTCGCGGTGCCGATGTCCATGCCCTGGTAGACCTGACGCGAGTCCAGCGAGATGATCTCGCCGCCGAGTCGCTCGGCAACGGTGATGGCGAGCGCGGTTTTGCCGGACGCAGTCGGTCCGGTGATGACCAGACCGTCAGCCGTGCCGGCCAAAACGCCGAATCAGCTCCTCGATCGAGACCCGCACAATCGTCGCGCGGCCATGCACATCGTGGTATGGCAGCTCGGTCGTGAAGAGACGCTCGAAGAGATCGCCCATCTCGCGGTCGGACAGTCGCTGGCCAGCCTTGATCGCGCCCTTGCACGCAAAGGTCATGGCAATGCGTTCATGCTGGTTCGACGCCGCGCGCGTGAGCTCGCTGCCGGCTGCCAGCTCGGCCACCATGTCCTTGAGACAGCGTTCCGCGTTGAAGTACGGATGCGGCGCCGGCGCGCCGTGTACGATGACGGTGCGTGAGCCGAATGGCTCCATCTCGTACCCGGCGCGATTGAACAGCTCGATATTTTCTTCCACGACGCCGTATTCGGCAGGCGACAAGCGCAGCGTCAGCGGGAAGATCAAACGTTGCGACACACCGCCGCCGCTACTGAAGCCGCGCATGATCTGCTCGAACAGGATACGCTCATGCGCCGAATGCTGGTCGATGATCAATAAGCCGCTGCGGCTCTCGGCAAGAATGTATGTGTCGTGAATTTGCCAGAGTCGTGGAATGACAGGACGCTCTTCGACAGCGATTGCGGTTGCCAGCGCGGACGCGTCGGCGGACGCTTCCGTTTGCGATTCGTGCGGCGCACGCGCGCGCACAAAGAACGCGAGCTGATCGGTCTCGCTCGGCGACGGTGCGGCTTGAGTCAGCGGTGGCCGCGAGTAATCGAGCTGCGGCATGGCCGGGGCGCGGTCCAGCGTCGCGGCGCTTTGCACGGTCGCGAGCGCTGCACGGATACCCGCCTCAATGACTGATTCCACATCGGACCGTGAACGGAAACGGACTTCGGCTTTGGACGGGTGAACGTTTACGTCGACGTCGCCTGGAGGAACGTTGATGTACAACAGGAGCGATGGCTTCGCGCCGTGCGGGACGGTAGTGCGGTAGGCGCGCTCGGTTGCCCAAACGAGATCGCGATCGCGGAATGGTCTGCCGGCAACGAACAACTGCACGCGCCGCGGGCCGGTCAGCGCGGCGTCCGGCCGCTCGATCAATCCGGCCACGGCAATGCCGTTCCTGGTGGTCGACACCGAAACCAGCTTGCGCGCTGTGTCGTCGCCCCACAATGCGGCCACGCGGGATGCCAGGTCAGAGGCACTCGGCAGCTCCAGCAGC
>JBQTID010000041.1:0-5604 GCA_052389275.1 Gemmatimonadota bacterium
GGAGGCACGAACATGGCCGGCGCACTCGAAGAGGCATTTGCGACGTCGTCTCCGGCATCACGTCTGCCATTCGTCATCTTCGTGACCGACGGTTTGCCATCTGTCGGTGAGCAGGACCCGGAACGCATCGCCGCCCGGGCCGAATCGAGCCGTGGCCGCGCGCGCGTCTTCGCTTTCGGCGTCGGTTATGACGTAAATACCTATTTACTCGACCGATTGAGCGCTGCCGCCCGAGGCGGGACGCAGTATGTGAAGCCGGGTGAGAGCGTCGAGCGGCCACTTGCGGCGCTCGCCGCCAAAATCCGTTTTCCGGTGCTCACCGACCTGCGCATCGGGAACACTCCGGCACGAATCGAGGAAGTATATCCAATGGAGCTGCCCGATTTATTCGCGGATGAGGAGCTGGTGATCGTCGGCAGGTACCGTAACGCGGTGCGCGGTGCCGTCTCGATTACCGGCCGTCGTAACGGCCGCACCGAAACGTTCACGACGGTGGCTGAGTTCGCGAACCATCGGCTGGACAACGATTACATCCCAAAGATCTGGGCGTCGCGCAAAGTCGGTTACCTCGCCCAGAGAATCAAGCTGCACGGGCGGGATCCCGAAATCATGGGGCAGCTGCGCGAGACCGCGTTGCGTTACGGCATTCTTTCCGAATACACGTCGTATCTCGTGCAGGAACCGCCGGAGGCTCACATCGCAATGGCTGCAGCACGCCGGCAATTTGCGGCGGCGGCCCCAGCGGCGCCTCACGCCGCCGTCGGCCAAAGCGCGGTGGCCAGCGCCGAAGTGGCGCGCAGGCAGCGCGAAGCCAAGAGCGTTGCCGACGCGGCCATCGCTGAAGAAGGTGATCTGAGCAAAGACGAGCGGCGCTCCGACAGCCGCATGGTAGCCGGTCGCAGCTTCCGCAACGAGAATGGTGTCTGGACGGACGCCGGGCAGCGCGCGGCCGGCAAGAACATCGTCGTCATCGAACCGTTCAGTCCAGCATACTTCGCGCTGTTACGTGCGCTGCCCGAGCTGGAACCGTACTGGAAGGCGTTCACCAGCGCGGTCGTAACCGGCAGGAGTACGAGCGTGAAGCTCGCAACGGGTGGCGTGAAGCAGCTGAGCGCGGCGCGCGTCGCCGAAATCGTGAAGCAATTCAGGAACTAGTGTGAGCATCGACTGGGCGCAGGTGTACGGCAGCACGTACGAGGACCTGGTCCGCTTTCTATACCGCAAGGTCTGGGACGCGGACCGGGCGCAGGACCTTGCGCAGGAGACGTTCCTGCGCTGCCTGCGCGAGTCGCCGCACACCAGGACGCTTACGAATGTTCGCGGTTTCGTGTTTACGATCGCGCAAAACCTTGCAAGGGACGAGGCGCGTACGGTGCTGCGTCGCAAAAAACATCTGGCACTGCTGGAGAATGAAACCGTCGCCGCGCAAGCGAACAATGTCGAAGCGGCGATCAGACTCGAGCGCGAACAGAAGATCGCCGCGGTCGAATCAGCGCTCGCGGATTTGAGCAATCGCGATCGTGAAGTGTTATTGCTCTGGGATGCGGGGCTGAGTTACCAGGAGATCGCACAGCAAACCGGGCTTGCGATCGGCGCGATCGGCACAACGCTGGCGCGCGCCCGCACGCGCCTGGCGCAGACGTATGAAGAGATGGAAGGTAGGAAACATGTCGCACGTTGATGAAGGCGAGCTGACCGCGTACGCGGACGGTGCGTACGCGCCCGGTACTACTGAAGCTCAGCGTATTGCGCTGCACCTGGCCGAATGCGCGAACTGCCGCAATCGGCTGGTTCAGGCGCAAGCATTGAGCGCGCGCGCCGCGGAGATTCTCGCGCTTGCAACGCCTGATTACATCACGGTCCCGCCGTTCGAGCAGATACGCTCGGCTGTGACGGCGCGCCGTCGCTTTCCGGTCATACCGCTGAGCTGGGCGGCTTCGGTTATTCTCGCGCTCGGTGTCGGCTGGTTGGGGCGAGGCATGTTGAACGAGCCCGAAGCGATCGTGCGACCCGTAGCACGCACAGGGCAACCTGTGACGACAGAGCAGCAACCGCAGTCGCCGGTCGCGCCGGTTGCCGCCGAGTCAAAGCCGGAACGCAAAGACGAGAGAAGGGAACCACCCGCGCGTGGCGAGCCGGAAGTTGCGGTTAGCGGACTGGCCGTTGCGGCTGCGTCGTCCGAGCCGATGGCTGCGCCGCCCGCGCCCTCGGCTGCGACTGCGCAAGACGCGGCGGCCAAGGCCAGGGTGCAGAACTACGCAGCCGCGCAACCTGCTCGCGACGAGCTGGCGCTGCGGCAACCTTCTGGCATCGAATACATCACCGCAGCGCAAGCGGAGCGGCGAGGCATTCCGCTGCACATCGTGCCGGAGCTCGAGGTGGTGCGCATAGGCTTGATCGACAATGGCGTGCGCGTGGAGCAAAAGCTGCCGGACGGCAAGCTCGTCACCCTAACCGCCGCTGTGCTGTCTGACGCAATGGAAACGCGCATGCCGCAAGCCGGCGCCGAACGTGATGAGGCTGTGGCTGTGGTTGTGACCCGAGGTGATACCCGCATCACGATCAGCGCGGATCTGCCCGCGGACTCGCTACGCGCGCTGGCGGCTAAGATCCGGTAGGCTTGAAATCGAGCGACGCGGAATTGATGCAGTACCGCACGCCGGTCGGCTGCGGCCCGTCCGGAAAAAGATGGCCTAGGTGCGCGTTGCAGGCCGCGCACAGAACTTCCGTGCGCCGCAAGCCATGCGAGACATCTTCTTCGGTCTTAATGTTGTCAGTGCTCGCGGGCTTGTAGAAACTCGGCCAGCCGGATCCGGACTCGTACTTCGCATCAGACTCGAACAGCTCCGTGCCACACGAAGCGCATTTGTACATGCCGCTCTCGTGGTGGTCGTAGTACTTGCCGGTGAATGCGCGTTCGGTGCCCTTTTCGCGCATGATATGGTACTGCTCAGGTGTCAGCTCATGCTGCCACTCCTGCTCCGTCTTTTCGACTTTCTTTACCATGTCTATCGCTCGAGTCTTTCACGTAGCCGCGCGCGGACCGCGGGCCACTCTTCCTTGGTTATGCTGAAGTATACCGAATCGCGAACGCGGCCGTTCCCCAGCACCATGTGACTGCGCAGCGTGCCTTCTTCCCGCGCGCCAATGCCGAGCAGCGCGTTTCTGGACTTCGCATTTATGGCGTCGGTCTTGAATTCGACGCGATTCAGGCCGAGAACGTCGAACGCATGCGTCAGCATCAGGAGCTTCGCCTCGACATTTGCGCCGCTGCGCTGCCAGGGTGGCGCAATCCACGTCCAGCCGATCTTCACGCGGCGATGCGGCGCCTCGTAGTTGGCAAAGCGCGTGCTGCCGATCACGCGATTCTCGCGGCGCAGCACGGTAACGAATGGCAGCGCCGTGCCAGACTCTTGTAGCGCGAGCGCGGCGTGTATGCCGCCATCTCCTCGCGCTTCGTGATATTCGTCATGGTAGCTTGCCACAGCTCGGGCTCGAGACCCACCGCCGTGAGACCATCGACGTGGTCCGGGCTCATCGGCTCCAGTCGCACGATGCTGCCTTCGAGAACAACCGGGTTCAGCGCAGCGTACAGGCCGGGGGTCGATTCACTTTTCACGGGCGCCCGAACTGCTATCGTATCGTCCAATGTTCGTCGCTGCATCCGCGAAGGAGCATTCTTTCTTTTGGCCATATGCTTCTTCGCGTTCGGATATGCGAATTGGCCGCTCGTGAAAAGTGAAGGGTGGTCCGGTGGTCCGTTCACTCACCCCTCGTTATCCGGCGTGCGCGCACCCAACTCACGATCGAGCAGCAGCAAAGCCGCACCGTCATTACCCGCCAGCTTCAGGCGATCCACCATTTCTGTCGCGGTCGCTTCCTCTTCCACCTGCTCGGCAATAAACCATTGTAGCTGAACCTGCGTCGCATAGTCGGCTTCCTTGGTAGCCAGCGCGTACAGATTGTAAATGAGCCCGGTGACTTTCTGTTCGTGCTCGAGTGCCTGCTCGAAAGTGGCGAGCACCGACTTGAAGTCGGTCGGCGGCTGTTCCATTGCCTTCAGTGTCACGCGACCGTTCCGGTCGTTCACGTAATCGAACAGCTTCATCGCGTGGTTCACTTCCTCTGTGCTCTGCACGCGCATCCAGTGCGCGAATCCCCGGAAGTTTGCCGCGTACAGATACGCCGACATCGACAGGTATACGTACGCCGAAAGAAACTCATGATGAATCTGATCGTTAATGGCTTCCTGAATGCCTTTGCTGAGCGCCATGTGAGTCCTCAGGTTGGAGTTCAAACAATAATAATTCTTAATAGCTGGTCGGCAACCAGGCCTAGCCGCGCGGCTGCAGCTGAAATGTCAGAAGTGCGCCGTAAAACCTTGGGTCACCACTGGTTAGCTGCCACTTATAACCGGCCGGCGGCACCGGCAGCCGCAGATGGACGAACTCGATCCACGCCTGGCGCCGCTGGCTGTCCAGCATGCGCTTGTCGCGCTCGTACTCGTCGATCGCGTTTGCCAGCGGTTCCGGCAGCTCGTCCAGCCTGCCATGCCAGTTTTCGGCCGCCCGCGCAACCTTCAACACCGGCTGGCCGCCATAGCGCTGCTTCACGCGCGCGGTTGGCCGAAAGCGAAACATCACCTTGACGCTGATCTCGCCGCGTTCGACCAGCGCGCGCAATTCGTCATCGTCGGCCGGAAACAAGCGCCAGAATTGCGCGTTCCACTCCGGGCGCGTCTCCATGGTTGCGCGGATGCTCGTATCGTGCGTGAGCGTAACGCCGCCGTCGGCGCGCCTATGCACGCGCGTGCGCAGTACCCATTCGACACCATCCAGGAAACTGTGCGTCCTGCTACTCACTCGTGCCGAGCTCGCGAATCCAGATGTTGCGATAGCGCACCGCCTGCCCGTGATCCTGCAGTGATAGTGGCAATCTGTCAGCGTGCGTCGCATATGGTGCGCGTCTTCCATGCGACGTCGGACCTACGAGCTCCACATTGTCCTGCACCACCACGCCATTGTGAATGACCGTGAAACGGGCAGCACTCACGAGGCGGTTTCCCTCGAAGCGAGGGCGGCGGAAGATGATGTCGTAGCTCTGCCACTCGCCGGGCGGCAGGCTCGCGTTCACGAGCGGCGGATACTGGCCGTACAGCGCGCCCGCCTGACCATCTGGATAGGTGCGATTGCCGTATGAATCGAGCACCTGCACTTCATAACGACCCATTAGAAAGACGCCGCTGTTGGCGCGATCCTGTCCTTCCCCTTCAGCGTGGAGCGGTGTCGCCCACTCGACGTGCAGCTGCGCATCGCCAAAGCCGGCACGCGTGCTGATGTTGCCGCTGCCGGGCACGACTTCCATGTAGCCGTTCTCGACTTTCCAGCGTGCGGGCTGCCCTTTGTCGGCGGCCCATGCATCGAGCGAACTGCCATCGAAGAGCAGCGTCGCGTCCGCGGGCGGCGCGATGACGACCGCGCCCACCGGCCTTGCCACCGGCGGCTGCGCCCGCTCGAGATCGTGTTGTTTGGCCGTGATGGCAGGCATCGCAGTCGTCTGCGCAGTTGGCAAAGCCGGCGGCTGCGTCCGACTACAGCCGGCAAT
>JBQTID010000042.1:0-23645 GCA_052389275.1 Gemmatimonadota bacterium
GCCGATAACCCAGGCGCGGTTGCGCGCTATGAACTTCACGACCTGCCGCAACCCCGGAGTTTATACCTTGTTCTGGTCGTTATCGATCATCATAAATTCTGCACGATGAGAGCAATGGCCACACTCACGACCCCCGAAATCAGCGCCGATACCAAAGGCGTATTACGCGCCAACCACGAACGTTCAGGTACGTAGAGCTGATCACCCGAGCGTAGCGGCAAGTCGGAAAGGCGCGTGCGCTGCGTGATCCTGGTAACCAGCTTCTGTCCGTCTCGAAACAGCTGCACCTCGTCAGGCCGCCCGTTTTGGGTGGTTCCGCCCGCAAGCGCCAACACGCTCGCCACCGACATGGTTTCATCGACCGGATACAGCCCCGGCTCACGCACGGCGCCCAGAATGCTCACCCGGCGCAGAAACGTCAGCTCGATGGACGGATTGCGCAGATACTTCAAATACTCGGCCCGCAGATCCTCCTTGAGCTTTGCCATGGATAATTTTGTGACATTCCAGGCCCCTATCTTTGGAAATACGACGATGCCGGTTTCCGGTACCGGGAACTCACCGGAAAGCCCCTCTTCGCGCCAGATCCAGAGCTTGACGACGTCGCCAGGCCGTAGATACGCGGTTGCACCCGTGTCCGGTGCTGCCGCCTGCGCGCGCACGGCCGCGGGCGCCATACACGAGGCAAGCGCAAGCATCAGCAGGTATCGGAGGTTTCGGTTAATCATCAACGAAATATTCCCGCTACGCGCTTCCAGAGTGTCCGCTTGCCCGCGAGCGGCGTGACCGGCAGCGGATTGAGGTCGTCGATCACGCGCCCCGGGTTCGTGTGCATGAGAGTATGTGCTTGCTCGCCGGCGCCGAGCTTGATCAGCAGCATTTCATATTCACGCGTCAGCGGCTCGCCGCGGGCGTGATAGTCACTACAGATATAATCGACGATGCCCAATGCCAGCAGCTCGAACGCGAGTCGCCGCGCGCCGGCACCGTACCGCCCAAGCAGCGAGCCACCGTTGATCTGGAGATGCGCGCCCGCCTGGCGCCATTGCCGAGGCATGTCCGAGCTGCTAAGCCCACAATAGCGCTCTGGATGCGCAATGATTGGAACGTAACCGGTTTGCCTCAGAGATCCAATGACGCGCGCTGCCTGCGGCGGCACGGTCATGAGCGGAAACTCCATTAGAAAGAATCGGCCACCGTCGAGCCGCAGTCTCGGGTCGCTCAGATCCGGCTCAGGCACATCGAGCGCGAGCTCACAGCCGCGCCGCAGCGTAACGTCCGGAAAACGGCGGCCCGCTGCGGCGGTCAGCGCGCCCCACCCCTCATCAATGTCGGCGAGCCTGCCCTCGAGCGCGCTCGGCTCGAGCGTGAGGCTCGCATCCAGGTGGGGTGTGGCAATGATGACGTTTACGCCATCGCGGCGGAATCGCTCGATCGCGTCGAGCGCCTCCTCAACGGATTGAGCGCCGTCATCCACGCCCGGAATCAGGTGGTTGTGAAAGTCGATCGCCATTCAGCTCTTGCTCGCGAATGCCATACAGGCAACTGCGCCACCCACCGTAAAGCCGATGAATTGCGTGAATGGCGCGTAATAGTCGAACGGATTGTCCGTGATGCTGATGAACGTCCACGCCACTATGCCGCCGATCGCGGCGAGCGCGAACTCGTGCGCGAGCGGGTCGGTTGTCAGGCGCGCGCGCAGCGCCGCGACCAGCCAAACCGATATCGCGATTGCGAACAGACATACGCCGATCACGCCCGTGTCGGTCGCCAGACGCAGGTATTCGTTGTGGACGACCGTGCCGGCCCATTCGGGGAAGTTCGCGCGTGTGATCGCAGTTGATGATCCGAGCCCGAGCCCATAGATCGGACTGCTTAGAAACGCCGCGAAGACAATCGGCCAGAGCACCTGTCTGCCCTGCCAGTTGATCGAGTTGTACAAGGCAAGCGGATCGGTCAGCATGTGCAGCAGCTGGCCTGTGGTAGGCACGAACCCTAAGGAACGCTCCAAAACGGCGGGCAGCAAAGGAATGCCGATCAACAGCGCCAGCAGTGCTCCACCGAGCAGCGCGCGCCAGCCCCTGCGTGACGCTTCGACCGCCGTGATGACGGTCAGACTCGCCAGGGCGGCGAGTAGCGTAATGCGGGTATGCGTGAGTACCAGCCAGAACCCCAGCAGCATGGCAAGCACCAGGTACGGCCACGACTTGCGGATCAGGAAACGCGACAGCGCCATCAGCATCGCCATCAGCAGATAGAACGAGAAGGGTCCAACGCCGATCACGCCGGAAATGCGTATGTAGCCTGCGGGATCGCGAATGTATCTTCCCATCAGCAGTGTCAGTGGAGTCGCAACCAATGCGATTACCGCCGCGCTGATCAATGCGATCAGCAGCAGCTTTTCCAGCTGCTCCCGACTCGAGGCCAGCCCGATCGTGACCATGAAGATCAGGAATGGATACCAGAGCTTGAGATACAGCTTCAATCCATCGATCGGCGCCATGCTCAGCGGCAGTGTCAGCGCGATTAATACCAGAAACAACAGGTACCAGCGGCCATAAGGACCGGACGCGGCGGCTTGTACCTTGCGCGACGTCGCCGCCACCAGCAGAAAGCCGGCACACACCGCGATCAGCCGAATGCCGTTCGCATCCAGTCCGCCCAGCCCGGTGAACAAATTCTTGAAGCCGCCCGTCAGTGACGACAGATCCGTTGGCCCCAGCGCGAGTAATACCGCCAGCAATACCACCGGCCGCGTCAATACCAGCCCCAGCAGAAGCATGCCCAAAGCGCAACCGGCCATCAGCCACGGCTGCTCGACCACCCCGTAAGAGGCGAGCGCGCACGCGGCGAACGCGCCGCTTATGAGCGCCATGCGCTCGATTGATGGCTGTGCCTGCACCTGTGTGTTCATTTGTGATGCAGCAGACGCAAGTGTGCGCCTAGCACGAATTGTGTTTCAGTCCAGCCATTGCCATCCTCACCGTTCGCGCCCAGCTCCAGCTCCAGGGCGGTTGTCGCGCGGTATGCAATCTCGAGGGCGCCACCTTTGCTGCGACCGGCACGGTCCGGTGAGAAAACGTTTTCGGGACCGCGTTCACGAATATAGCCACGGACCTGCCCACGCAGCGCTCCGCCGGGCGTCGCGATGCCGACCGTCCCGGCCGTCTCCGAGCCTTCGCCGCCCAGGCGATGGCCGATCAACACGCCATCGTCGGCCCACGAGCCACGAAACTGACCGTGGCGATACCAGATCGGGTTGCCGCAACACGACGCCGCGAACTTTGTATGCTCGACGGTGAAGTCTAGTCCGGCGCCGCCCGCTTCGAGCGGCAGCGTAATGCCGGCTGTGATTCCCGGCACATCCTTCCACGCACCGGCGCCGTCATCCATCCCCCACTCGTAGAACAGCACGAGCGGCACGCGCGGGACCCGATAGCGCATGTCGAAGGAAATGATCTGGTTCTCGAATTCGCTTGCGCTGCCGTTGTACAGGCCAATCAACATGCGCAGTATTTTTGCCGGCGTGATGGACGCGTTGTTCTCGCCACCGAAAATGGCGCCCCGATTGATGCCGACTATGAAACGCGGATGTGGAGAGTATGCCAGCCGCGCTCCCAGAAACCATGGGTCGTTCACCCTGCCGACGCTGTCCATGCGTGCGACAAAACCTTCGATGTTCAGTTTGCCGAGCCCCCGAAAAAAGCTCGGGAAACGCACCGGCTGTGCGAGCGCCAGCCCGGCACCATTAAAGGCGACAGCGCCGCCCAGCACGATGCCATTGCTCGCCGGCCCAAGCCGCGTCGATCTTCTGCCGGCCCACAATTGCACCGCCCACAGCCGGGCGACCGCCTGCAACTCGCGCAGCTCGCTGTCGCTGCCCACCGTGCCGTCTGCGCTGAAAGCCAGCGCGCCACCGCGAGCGGCCAGCGCCAGACGTGCGTTGCCAGCGCGCACATCCGGACGCGGCATGGCGCCCGTCCAATCCCATTCCTCGTAACCATCGCCCGCGCCGACACGACCGTCGTGATAGTTGTATTCCGGGCCGCTGCGCAACGCGTAAGCGTTGTGCGCCTGCTCGGCTTCGCCGTACTCGGCGCGCAGCAGCGCGAGGTACGAGCCGGCACGCGCTCGGATCGAGGCGGAGACCGTCGAATCCGAGACCGCACGCTCGAACGCGGCGACCGCGTTCAGGACCGTCGTGGTGTGACTGCCGGCGTCCAGAAAAGCGGGTCCGATCGCATTGCGTGCATCGAGTTCGCGTAATGCGTCATGCGCCCAGTGTTGCGCCGGCAGAAATGCAGATGCGCCTTGCTGCGCGCGCGCCGACTGCGGAAACAGTCCGCAGCACAACCAGGCGAAGCCGAGCGCGCGTCGTATCATGCGCTGAGCGACACTGCCGCGTCGCGCGTTTTTTCGTACAGCGCCATCACCGAGCGCGCAATCGTAGTCCAGGCGAGCGGACCTGCCGCCAGGGCGAGGGCGTTGTGCGCAGCGCTTACCCTGAGCGCTTCATTCGACAACAGCTCCAGCAAAGCCTGGCCGAACGCGTGCGGCTCGGCGGCCGCGACTACACCGCAATCATAATTTCGAATCCAGTTCGCGACGTCGCCGACATCGGTGATCGCGACCGGCCGTCCGGCCGCCAGATATTCGTTCACCTTGCTCGGCCAGCGGCCGCGGTTGGCGATGGTGTCGCACAATGGCAACACGCAAGCATCCGCGGCCGCCAGCCACAATGCCACATCGTCCGTCGGCACACGACCGATGGCCCGCACTCCCGCCTCGCCGCGAATCTCGATCGGCAGCCGGCCCACGAAGACCAGCTCCGCACTCCCGATCTTACGGGTCACGTCTCGAAACGCCGCGAGTGTGAATTCGATGTCGCGGCGAAAAGACGCGCCGAGATGCACCAGCAGCGGCACGTCCATTGGCACGTTGAGACGGTGTCTCGCTTCCGCGCGTGCGACGCGCGCCATTTGCACACAACCATTGGGCACGAGATGCGCCCGCTCGCGCGCAACCCCGAGAGCTACCACTCGCTCCAGCAACGGCCTGCAGATCGTGGTCGTGACATCGGCGCGAGCGCGGAAGCGTTCCTCGAACCACGTCTCGACCGGCTCGATGACGTACCTGCTTACCCCCTGGCTGCGCTCGACAATGGTGCCGCCCCGCCCCCACCAATCCGCCCAGTCCATGGCGAGCGTTGCGCCCGTGCGATTGCGCAGGTGCAGCGCCGGGATGATTACAGCCGGGCGCGCATCAAAGGCGTGGATCAAGTCCACAGCTCCCTTCACGCCGGCTACACAGCGCACGATCGTGTTCCATGGGTCCCAGCCCGTGCGCGCGCTGCCCCACATGAGATCCGGCGCCTCGATCACCGTTACGCCGTCCTCGTTGTGCTGCGTCACACCGTAGCGGGCGCGCGAGCTGGTGGTGACGACCGTGACGTCATGTCCGGCGCGCGCCACCTCGCGCGCAAGCCGGTACGCTCGCAAGTACGTACCGGTTCCAATGACGTTATGGTTGAAGTAAACGATCCTCATACCTGCACCGCGTGTCGCTGCTCGAGCGCGGCGGCGTAGATTCCGCGCAACGTGCGATAGTTGAGCTCACGCGAGTAACGGGTCTCGAACGTCGCGGCAGCATAGCGCGAAAATGTGGTCCAGCGCTCCGGCGCCGTGAGCGTCGCCACCGCAGCTGCGACGCCGTTCGCGTCGCCGACAGGCACCAGCAACCCGCTCTTTCCGTCTTCGACGATACTCGCAAGCGCGCCGAGCCTGCTGCCGATAACGGGCACGCCTCGTGAAAAGGCCTCCAGAATCACGAGCGGAAAGGATTCGTAGCAAAATGACGGCAGCATCACTCCGATAGCCCCAGCCATAAGCGCCAAAACCTCCGCGCGCGTGCGCCGGCCCAGCACTTCCACGTTACTCGGCGCTTCTGCTCGTATTGCACTCTCGAGCGGCCCGTCACCCACCACGATCAGCCGATGCGGAATGCGCTGATCCTTCCACGCGCGCACCAGAAACTGTACGCCTTTCTCCGGCGACAGCCGGCCCGCGTACAGAAAGTGTGTGCGCTCGCCCTCCGCGATACCGTCGCCATTGGCAACGGTATTGGCTTTGATGTGAAGCTTGGCCGCGGGCAGTCCACCGGACGTGAATTTTTCACGCGCGAAATCGGTCAGACAAATGTACGCATCGACATCATTCTGCCATGTGCCACGCGCTCGATGTACCGTCAGCATCGCGGAAACTGCCGCGCTGGCGGCGGCGCTGTCGCGGTAGCAGCGATGCACGGCCGAACGCCATGCGTGGCGGCCGACGCAATCCTCGCATGGTGCGCCGTTGCGCATGAGCAGCGCGCCGGGACACACGAGCCGATAGTTATGCAGTGTCTGAACCACGGCTGCGCCGGTTTGCCGGGCCGCCGAATACACCGCGGGCGAGAGTAGCGGAAACGTATTGTGGAAGTGCACCACGTCGGCGCTGAATCCGCTGGCCGCCTGCGCGATCATGGCTCTGCCGCGCTCGCTCCAGATCGTGGTGGCGGCAGCCCGCAGGGGGCGCAGACGCTGCATTTCCTCATTGGACAGGATCAGCTCGTGCACGGTATGCCCATGCGAGCGCAGCAGATTGCTATCCTCCGTGAACGCAATGTCCTCACCGCCGGCTTGCAGATAGCGCACGTGTACGATCAGCACACTCTCAGTAGCCATCAGCACGCGCCTCTGGCTCTAACCACCGCCGGCATTGTCGCGAACAGAAGGCGAACGTCGAGCCATAGACTCCAGTTATCGATGTAGCGGCGATCGAGTTGCATCCAGGTTTCGAAATCGCGGATCTCGTTTCTGCCGCTGACCTGCCAGATACATGTCATCCCCGGCACGACGGCCAGCTTGCCGCGATGGCGCTCCTCGTACTGGACGAACTCGTCAGCGGTAGGGGGTCGCGGCCCGACCAGACTCATGTCGCCCTTCAGTACGCTCCACAGCTGAGGCAGCTCATCGAGGCTGTATTTGCGAAGGAATGCGCCAACGCGCGTAACGCGAGGATCGCCGCGCAGCTTGAAGACCGGACCCGTCATCTCGTTGGCTGATGCGAGCAGCGGCTTCAATTCATCGGCGTCTATCACCATCGTGCGGAACTTGTAGCCGACGAAGGGCCGCGCATGTTTACCGACCGCGCGCCACTCGTAGAAGATCGCGCCCTGACTCGAGAGCGAGACGATCAGCGCGATCAGCGCGAGCACAGGCGCGAGGACGATCAAAAGAATTGCGGACCATACAATGTCGAAGATGCGCTTGATCAGTTGTTGGCTCTGCCACGCCATCGTATGTGCCCGCGCGGGCAGATAGTCGTCCCAGTTAGTCTCAGCGCGAATGCGCGCAAGCTGCGGCGGCAGCGGGTAAGGCGGTGCTGCTTCGAGGATCGCGCGCGCGGCAGCCGATCTCATGTTGCAGTTCTCAGCGGCTCTACGGTTTCCCAGTGTGGAGCCGCCGCCGCGAGCGCGGGATGGCTCACGAGCAGGTGCCACACGATCGACTGAAACGCCTCGGTATGTGGCGTAATGGCATTCGGGTTGACCGCGGGAATCAGCACCAGGTAATCAGCTGCGCCCGCAGCGAACCCGCCGTCGCGGCCGACCACGGCCAGTACGGTAGCGCCGACTTCCCGCGCGTACATCATCGCATACACGAGGTTCGCGCTCACACTCGGTTCCAGGCTACCGCCGCCAACCGAGAAAACCAGGACCGCATCATTCGATCCCAGCCGGCTCGATTTGAGATACTCGGCGAAAACGTGGTCCCACCCCTGATCGTTGGTGCGCGCCGTGATCTCCGTCGTGTTGTCCGCACCACTGTACGCCTCAATGCCGGCCAGCTTGCGAAAATCTCCGGCTGCATGCGATGCGTTTGCCGCGCTGCCGCCTACGCCAAGCAGGAAAAGGCGGCCGTTGCGCTTGCGCAGCTCGCTGAGCGCAAGCGCCATGCGATCGATCGACACGGCATCGACGCGCCGCGCGATCTCCGCGACCTCGCTCAGGAACTGCTGCGTAAACGTCCACTGCGCGCTCACGCGCACCTCGTCAGGATCAGGTCTACCGCTTCGCTCAATGTGGTGGCTTTGAAGTCCGAGCCTGCATGCTCACTCGCTGCTCCAACCAGCACAGTCGTGCAGCGCGCCGCGCGCCCCGCCTGTACGTCTCGCCATGTGTCGCCGACCATGATCGAGCGGCCCAGATCCACGTGCCAGCGCGCGGCCAGCTCGCGCAGCAGTCCGGCCTTCGGCTTCCGGCACTCACAAGCGTCGATATCGTCATGGATGCAGACCGCGATGTCGTCGAGGGGCACTTTCGCACGCAACCGCTCGAGCATCGCATCCAGAGTTGCAGCCGGCATTGCACCACGCGCTACATCGGGTTGATTCGTCACCACGAAAACACGAAAGCCGGCGCTCTTCAACCGGCCGAGACTTGCAGCCGCGTCTTCGACGATAGCAAAGTCCTCGAGTACGCGCGGCGACACCGGCTTGCCATCGCGCAGCACCAAGTGGTTCAGAACACCATCGCGATCCAGGAAAACCGCACGTTTCGCATCGCCTACCACGGCCGATCCGCTCTCTTCGATTTGATAAGCTACGCGCGCCATGCCGCGTTCTGCCATGAACTGCTCGAGCTCACGGTGCTGCTCCTCGGCGTACAACAACAGGAAGCCGCCGCCGCCGGCGCCAATGAGCTTGCCGCCGCGCACGCCAAAGCGCGCTCGTACTTCGTCGTAAAGAGCATCAATGTCCGGCAGCGTGACCGTAGGCGACAGCCTGCGTTTCTCACACCAGTGCTGATGCATCAGATCGCCCCAGCGCGCGAAGTCCCCGGTCGAAATTGCGTCCCGGATTTCGTGCCCCAGATCCAGGATGCGCAACATGGCCTCGCTCACCGTGGCTGATCGCGACGCATCCGTCCTGCGCAGTAACGCCGCATTCTGTGATGCGAGCACTTCATGTGCGTGCCTGTGCAGCCCGGTAAAATAGAGATGGTTGCTGGCGACGAAGCGGCGCTGCGCATCCCGGCTGAGATTCAACCGGCTGGTCGTGACGGTGCCATCGCGCGCGATCTGCAGCAACGTCAGTCCGCCGTGCGCGGCTACGTATGGGTCCTGCTTTCCAATCGCACGCCCGAGCACGTCCAGCTCGATGCGGCAGGCACGTTCGGCGAGCCGGTCCGCCGTGACCGCCTGCCCTCGTATCGCGGACAATGCGTGTAACAAACCGACCAGATACGCGCCCGAAGAGCCGAGCCCGGTACCAGCGGGAAGGTCCGCGCGCGACGTAATCTCGATACCGGCTTCGATGCCGGACGCGATCAGCGCTTCGCGCGTCAAATCGTGATTCAGCAACCGCGCATGATCCACGGTCTCGCGCGTCAGGTAATCAAAACGAACCGCAGGTTCATCCTCACATCGCGTGGCGGTTACGCGGATGTACTTGTCGATGGTCGCGGCGAGAATGAAGCCGCCATGCTGCGTGTAGAAGCTCGGCAGATCGGTACCACCGCCGCCGAGGGCAATGCGAAGCGGTGTGCGTGTATGAATCAAAGTGCCACCTGTCCGGCCGCTATCAAATTTGCGCCGATCGCAAAATGCTCGGGCGTGTCCAGGCCGAGGCAAAATTCGTGATGTGACAGCAGATGCGGCCGCAGCAGCCCGGCTTCCGCCCAGCCTGGAAATACGTCACGGCCGAAATCGGCAAAGCCGTCCGCAATGTCGCCCGCCAAAGCTGCATCCAGTATATAGACGCCCGCATTGACGAGACCGCCGCTGTTGCCCGGTCCGCCCTCGACGAAAGCGGTGATGCGGTCAGCTTTCACGCTCGCGTGCCCACCGCGGCTGCCGGTATTTGGATTCCTCGCGGCGTCAAAGAGCGCGATCAGCACCGTGCCGGATTCGTGTCGTGCGACGAAACGCCGTAAATCCATGCGCGTCAGGTTATCGCCGTATACGATCAGCCATCTACCCGCGTGCATGCCGGCCACCCGCTTCCAGCCGCCCGCCGTGCCGAGCAGCTCGGCTTCGTGCGAGTAACGAACATTCAGCCCGTAACGCGAGCCGTCTCCGATCACCGCGACGATATCCTCCGCGCGATAATGGACGTTGATCCAGACATCCTCGATGCCGGTCGCAGCCAGCAGCCGTAGATTCCAGCCCAGCAGCGTCTCGCCGGCAACTTGTAGCAGCGGTTTGGGTCGCACGCCTGCAAGAGACGAGATGCGCGTGCTCATGCCCGCCGCCAGGACCAGCGCCGCGGGTTTCATGCGAGCGGCGCGGCCGCACGCTGTCCGCCAGCGACGCGCCGTTCCAGATAGTCGATCATGCCACGCAAGCCGCTGCGAAACTCGACTCGCGGCGCCCAGCCGAATGCACGCGCACGCGTAATGTCGGCCAGGGTTTCGAAAGCTTCGCCTTCCAGTTCGGACCCGTGCAGCGGCCGGATGGTAGTGCCGAGCAGCTCCGCGATCAGCGCGTATACTTCCAGCACGGAGTAATTCACACCGGTGCCGAGGTTGTAAACGCCGCCGCGGGCTTGTTCATCACTCAGGCATAACATGTGAAAATCATTCACGTCGTCGACATGGATGAAATCGCGTCGTTTGCTGCCGTCACCGTAGATGGTGGGCGCGCGTCCGGCAAGCAGATTTAATATGAAGGCGCTCATCACCGGTGGTATCGACCTGCGATAGTCCTGCCGCGGCCCATACACGTTGAAGTAGCGCAGCCGGGTCAGGGCCATGCCGCTGAAGCGCGCGCAGGCGGCGGCGAACAGTCCGCTCGCATACTTGCTGACCGCGTAATGGCTCAGCGGCGCGACGTCGTCCTCGCCGGACGGTAAACAGGCGCTGCCCTCGTACAACGCGGAGGACTCGGCGTGTATGACGTGCGGTACCCCGGCCACGCGCGCAGCCTCGAAAACCGCAACCGCCCCACTGACATTGATGCCCGCCGTCGTGACCGGGTCCAGCTGGCAATCCGAGACGCAATTCTTCGCGGCCAAATGGAAAACCGCCCGCGCGCCGCTCATGAGCGGTTGTATTTCCGGCGATCTGATGTCGGCCTGGTGAAAATCGACTGCTGTGGGAATTTGCTCGATCAGTCCCTGCGACAGGTCGTCAATGCCTGTCACAGTGTAACCTTCGTCGATCAGCCGCGCCGCCAGGTTACTACCAATGAAACCCGCGACGCCGGTGACGACGATTCGCTCAGACAGCGACAATAGGCTGTTCGAGCTGGTAGCCGGCTCTTTGCGCGTCGTCATAGAACATCTTGACCGTTGCGCGCGAAAACTCGTCGAGGTCCTTGCCTCTGAGCGCGAGCTTTTGCCGCAAATCGGATGTCACAGCGATGATATGGCAACCGCAGCTTTCGGCCTGGTATACGTTCAGCACTTCGCGTGGGCTGGCCCACAGCACACGCACGTTCGGCCGCGACGCGCACAGCTGAACGGCCTCGTGCATGATCGGTACCGGATCGCGCCCGGTGTCGGCAATGCGGCCCGCGAAAATCGAGAGGATCGCAGGTAGCTGCGTAGGCAATGACGGCAAAACCTGTCTCACCTGGTTGAGACTCATCACCGCCGTCACATTCAGTTTCACACCTTCCCTGCCGAGCTGCTCGATGACCGCGGCCGTCGAGATGCCATCGGTGGTGCAAACCGGAATTTTAACAAAGACATTTGGCGCCCAGCTCGAGATCACGCGCGCCTGCGCCCCGATCTCTTCTAGATCGTCCGCGAAGACTTCGAAGCAGACCGGCACATCGGTTATTTCACGCAGCACGGCGCGGGAGAACTCGGTATAGTTCGGCGCGCGATCCTTCAGCATCAGCGTCGGATTGGTCGTGAAACCATCCACGCTGCCACTGCGATGCGCGGCAATCATTTGCGCGATATCAGCTCCATCGGCAAAAATCGCGATTCGAAATGCTTGCGCCACCACGCAACCCTTTCCGTATAGGTGAGGCCGTCTACGCTTACCGTCGAATCGGCCGCAGGAGGCGTGTGTCGATGTCGATCTCGAGGCCTTGGCCGATCGCTGCGACACCAACCAACACGCGCTTGCGGCCGCGCTGCTCGATCACGACACCTTCAACCCCTTCGAACGGCCCCTCGAGCACCTTCACCCACTGGCCCTGCGCAAGAAACGGACGCTGCTCCGCTTCCAACCCGCTCTCGCCAAGCGCTTCCACGAAGCGCCGCACGTTCGCGATATCGCGGTCCGGAATCGGCGTCGGCTGTCCATTCGCTCTCACGATCGTACTGACACCAGGGACCGTAAGGACGCCGTGCACCTCGCGCAATGTAAACCGCCCGAACACGTAACTGGGGAAGAGCGGAAACTCCACCAGCTTTTTGCGGTCCTTCCACTGCCGCACGCGGGGAATCAGCGGCAGATAGGAATCAAAACCTCGCTGCCGGAGCACACTTTCGACCTGCTTCTCATGCCGCGCTCGCGTATAGCAGGCATACCAGTGCGGCTTCGCATACATTTCCTCGCGCTGCGCCCGTTCTGGGTCGCTCGGTGGTCCTGCAAGAATAGAACCCACTTTGTACTCAATCTAGTGAGCAGCGTCCGGCGCAATCATACGACCGCTATTGTTGCGCTGCAAGGGGAAGTGAAATCGTGACTTAGGCGAGGCCTGCAATGGGCCAGTCGGCCTGTTCTTCCGCCTGAACGCTCATGCATTGGCGACGGCAAAGTTAGGTGCCTTTTCGCCAATTGTGCGAGGGCGTTCACCACTAAGACCGACCACGCTGCCACCGGCGATGCCGCGGGTTGCATTCCGGGTGTCCACTACCAGACGCGCAGCTCGGACAATGGACTCGTAATCGATTGCCTGGTGATCGGTGATGATAACCACGCAATCGGCGCCTTTGATCTCCTGCTCGGAAAGCGGTGTGCTCCTGCGGATGTGGCCGTCCTCCCGCACTTCGGCGACATGAGGATCGTGGTATAGAACCACTGCACCTTTTTCCTCGAGCAGGCGCATTACATCGAGCGCCGGGCTTTCGCGCACGTCGTCGATGTCGCGCTTGTAAGCAACCCCCAGCACCAGAATCCGGCTGCCGTTGATAGGCTTGCGATAGGAGTTGAGCGCATCCTGGATCTTGTCGACGACGTAATGTGGCATTTCTGAGTTGACTTCACCGGCCAGCTCGATCATGCGCGTCTTGTAATTGAGTGTCTTCATCTTCCACGCGAGGTAATGCGGGTCGAGCGGGATGCAGTGACCGCCGATGCCTGGACCGGGTGTGAACTTCATAAAACCGAACGGCTTGGTCGCCGCCGCCTCGATGACTTCGAAGACATCCACGTTCAAGCGATCGCAGACCTGCGCCATTTCATTCACGAGCGCGATGTTTACGGCGCGAAAAGTGTTTTCCAGTAATTTCGCGAGCTCCGCCGCCTCGGGTGAAGACACGGTCACGACCCGCTCCATGACGCGGCTGTAGAGGGCGTAGCCGGCATCGAGGCATGCGGAGGTAATGCCCCCGAGTATCTTCGGTGTGTTGCGGACCTGCCACACTTCATTGCCGGGATCGACCCGCTCCGGACTGAAACAAAGAAAGAAATCGCGCCCCACCTCCAGCCCGTTCGCCTGCAGCATCGGCAGCATCAGCTCACGGGTCGTACCGGGATAAGTCGTCGATTCCAGAATGATCAACTGCTCTGGCCGCAGTGATGCGGCAATCGCTTCGCTGGCCGACACCACGTAGCTGACATCCGGATCGCGCGTCTTCGAAAGGGGCGTTGGCACGCACACGGAGATTGCATCGCACTCCGCGAGCCGGCTCATATCCGTTGTCGCCTCGAGTGCTCCGTTCTGGTGTAGTTCGCGCACGCGTTCGCTCGAAATATCACTGATGTGCGAGCGTCCCTGGTTGACTCCCGCGCACACTGACTCGGAGACATCGAAGCCAATCACGCGGAATCCGGCGTTCGCGATCTCGACGGCCAACGGCAGTCCCACATAGCCGAGTCCGACGACGCCTGCTATCGCCTCCTTGTACTCGATGCGCTGCAGCAGCTTCATCTATGGTTCTCCTCGAAATGCTTTACGATTGCTTTGACCAATCCGTCGGTCGTATGTGGTTGCGCCTCGATATGAACTGCGAGGCCGTGCTGGCGCGCCGTGCGGGCAGTTATCGGCCCGATCACTGCGACGATTGCCTTGCCTGGCTGGCCAATTGATTGCGCAAAATACCGTATCGTCGAGCCGGACGTAAACGTAAGAACGTCCAGCGATTCCGCCATGATGTGCTCGCTCAGAAGGCGGGCACCGTCCGGATCAGCCGCCGTGTCATACAGCACGATCTCGGAAACCAGCGCGCCGGCCGCTCTAAGGCGGTTCGGCAGCGCATCATCGCCGCCCGCTGCGCGCGCCAGAAGCATGCGCTTGCCACCAGGATCGAGCCGCGCCGCCAGTGCCGCCGCGATCTGCTCGCCGACGTATTCCTCTGGCATGAGGTCAGGCTCGAAGCCCAGTCGGCGCGCGGCTGTGGCCGTGGCCGGTCCCACACATGCGATGGAAATGTTGGACAGCGACGCAGCATTGCCGGTGGTGCGCAGCGCGTCGAAGAAAACAGACACCCCATTCGCGGAGGTAAAGATTATCCAGTCGAATTCCTGAATACGTGCCATCGCCTCGCGCATCTGCACGTTATCCCGTGCAGGAACGATACGAATCAAGGGCGCGGTGACAACTTCGGCTCCCAACGCGCGCAGTGGCGCAGCCAATTCTTCGGCTTGCGGCCGGGCCCGGGTGACCGCGATGCGCAGCCCCGACAGTGGTTTCACGGCACCCTCAAATAGCAACGCCCGGTACCGTGAGGCACCGGGCGGTTCCGCCCGTGAGCGGCTATGAACATCAGGCTTTCTTGACCTTGCCGGCCGAGAGACAGCGGGTGCACACACGAACATGCTTGCGCTCACCGTTCTCTTCGATGTGGACGCGGCGAAGGTTCGGCAACCAGCGACGCCGCGTTTTGTTATTGGCGTGACTGACGTTGTTGCCGAAAGTGACGCCCTTACTGCAAACGTAACATACGCGGGCCATTCTTCTTTCCTCCGAAATTAATCTACTAGTTCAATGATCGACATCTCGGCGGCATCGCCGGGGCGATGGCCAAGATGCAGGACGCGCGTGTAACCGCCGGCGCGCTCGGCGTACTTGGGGCCGATCTCGGCGAACAGCTTCCGAATCGCTTCCTTGTCCTGAATGTCGCGCTGAACCATACGGCGCGCATGCAAATCGCCTCGCTTCGCCTTTGTGATGATCGGCTCGGCATAGCGGCGCAGCTCCTTGGCCTTTTCGGTGGTGGTCTCCACCCGCCCATGCAGGAACAGCGACGTGGCCATGTTTCTCATCATTGCCCGCCGATGCTCGGCCGTGCGGCCGAAGCTGCGCCCTTTAACCCGATGTCTCATGCCTTACTCCTCTCGGGCTGCATCGGCGCCGGCCTCTGCTGCCGGCTGCTCACGCGAAGACCTGTCATCGATGAGAAACAGCTCGCCGTCCTCACCTTCCTCGAGCTTCATACCGAAATGCAGATTGTGCTCGTTCAGAAACTGGCGTATCTCCTCGAGAGATTTGATGCCGAAGTTCTCGATGTTGAGCATCTGCTCTTCCGTGCGCTGCACCAAATCGCCCAGCGTAATAATGTCTTCCTTCTTGAGCGAATTCACCGAGCGAACGCTCAGCTCCGCCAGCTCATCGATCGGCCGGCGGAACAGCTCCTTCAACGGCGGCGGCACGCGCATCGCGCCCGGCGCCGAAGGATGCGAATCGAGTGGCTCGGCGAAGCGCAGCATGTACTCGAGATGCTTGCGCGCGAGTCCTGCCGAATAACCGACCGACTCGTCCGGCGAAACGCTGCCATTGGTTTCGACCAGCAACGTCAGCTGATCGTAGTCGGTGCGCTGGCCGACACGCGTTTCCTCGACCGAGAAATTCGCGCGCAGCACCGGATTGTAGATCGAATCGACGCGTACCATGTCGACGGCGCTAGCCTTCGGCAGCGGATGCTGCTCCGCGGAAACGAAGCCGCGGCCCTTGTTCACGAAGAGCTGCATGTTGATCTCGCGATCATCCTGTAGCGTGAACAGGTGATGGTCCGGGTTGATGATCCTCGCGCCACCCGGGTTGCTGATCGCCCGCGCCGTAACCGGACCAGCCTTGCTCGCCCGCAACTCCAGCGTCGCTTCGTCGCGCCCAGCCTCGAGACTCAATACCAGCGTCTTCAGATTCTGAATAATCTGATGCACATCCTCGACTACTCCGTGCACCGTCTGATGCTCATGAACGACACCGTCCAGCCGGAACGCCCACACCGCCGAGCCGCGTAGCGACGAAAGCAGAATGCGACGCACCGTGTTGCCCAGCGTCTGACCGAACCCGCGCTCGAGCGGCGAGATGACGAACTGCGCTATGCGTCCATCTTCGGAGCGCTGCGTGACTTCGATCCGCTGAGGCAGCACCAATCCGGTGAGATCCAGCTCCATTTATCCCCCTAAAAGTAGCGATTACTTGCTGTAAAGTTCGACGATCAGCTGCTCCTGCACCGCGAGCGGAATATCCGCGCGCGTCGGGCGCTCGAGCATCTTGCCCGTGCGCGAACCCTCGTCGATCGCGAGCCAGCGCACCGTGCTCGGACGAGTCTTGGATTCGAGCGCTGCCTGTACCGGCAGCATGTCCTTGTCAGCCGCGGCAAGGCGCACTTCGTCGCCTGGCCGAACCTGATAGCTGGGCACGTCGACGGTCTGACCGTTCACTTCAACGTGACGGTGACGCACGATCTGACGCGCCTGGTTACGGCTCGCTGCGAAGCCCAGGCGATAGATCACATTGTCCAGACGCGACTCGAGGCCGACCAGCAGATTTTCGCCCGTCACGCCCGGCTGCTTGGCGGCCTTCTCGAAGAGATTCTTGAAGTACATCTCGGCCACGCCATAGATGCGCTTCACCTTCTGCTTCTCGCGCAGCTGCTGCGCGTAGTCGCTCGCCTTGCGGCGGCGCGCCTGGGCAAGACCGTGCTGGCCGGGAGCGTAATTACGACGCTCGACCGGGCACTTGTCCGTGTAGCACTTGGTTCCCTTGAGGAAAAGCTTTTGGCTTTCGCGTCTGCACAGCTTGCAGACCGGCCCTGTATAACGACCCAATTCTTTGCTCCGTCTGTCCAGTGGTTGGTTCGGCTTCATCCCGCTCCAGACGAGAGCGGTTTACACCAACTTGTGGTGTGCGACTATGGGAATGTGTCAGTGTGTTTTTTCTCACACTCTCACACTCTCACACTCTCACACTCTCCGCTTTTTAGGCGGCCTGCACCCATTATGCGGAATCGGCGTGACGTCACGAATCGACTTCACCTGCAGACCCGCTGCGGCCAACGCCTGAATCGCGGACTCGCGCCCGCTGCCCGGACCCTGCACGCGCACATGCACGCGCTTCATGCCGAGCTGAACGGCTTCACGCGCCGCGGCTTCCGCCGCGACCGTAGCCGCGAACGGCGTCGACTTCTTGGAACCCTTGAAACCGGCCTTACCCGAGGTTGCCCACGTCACCACGTTGCCCTGCGTGTCCGTGATGGTGACCAGCGTGTTGTTGAACGTCGCCTTGATGTGCGCGATGCCCTCGGCTTCGACGTGTTTCTTTGCGCGCTTTACACGCGCACCCTTCTTAGCAGGAGCCGCCATTATTTCTTAGTCGCTTTCTTCTTGCCGGCAATCGCGACACGCTTGCCCTTGTGCGTGCGCGCATTTGTATGCGTGCGCTGGCCGCGCACCGGCAGGCCTTTGCGGTGACGCAGACCGCGGTAGCTGCCAATGTCCATGAGACGCTTGATGTTCATGGAGACTTCGGTACGCAGCGCGCCTTCCACCTTGTGCGCGCTCTCGATAATGCGGCGCAGACGGTTCACTTCGTCGTCATTCAGTTCCTGAACGCGACGATCCGGGTTGACTCCCGCCGCCTCCAGGATCTTGCGCGCGGTCGAAGGACCGATGCCGTAAATGTAGGTCAGGCCGACTTCAATGCGCTTGTTGCGCGGAAGATCGACTCCAGCAATACGTGCCATGTTTTTATCCTTGCCGCTGCTTGTGACGCGGATTCTTCTTGCAGATGATGCGCACCACGCCGGCGCGCCTGATCACCTTGCAATGCTCACAGATCGGCTTGACGCTGCTACGGACTTTCATTGAACGCCCTTTAACGTTATGGAACAGCTTTGAAATTTACTAACTTCCGGCGCTGTCTTCAACCCCTCGCGACCCCTTTTTCAGTCAGGATCTGCGGCCCATTCGTCGTGATCGCCACGGTATGCTCGAAGTGGGCGCTTCGCTTCTTGTCTGCCGTTACCACGGTCCAGCGGTCCGCCAGCGTCCGTACCTCGGCCACGCCGGCGTTCACCATGGGCTCGATCGCCAGCACCATCCCGGGCTGAAGCAGCATACCTTTGCCGGCCTTCCCGAAATTAGGCACCTGCGGCTCTTCGTGCGGCTCCCGGCCGATGCCGTGGCCGACCAGGTCCCGAACCACCGAAAAGCCGTCCGTTTCTGCAACCGACTGAACGGCGAAGCCAATGTCGCCCAAGCGATTGCCGGAAACCGCCTGGGCTATCCCTGCCGCCAGCGCCCGCTGGGTCGTCCGCAGCAGCGTCTCGGTCAGCGCATCCACCTCGCCGACCGGCAGCGTCACGGCGGCATCGGCGTACCAGCCATTCAGCTTGACGCCGGCATCCACGCTGACGACGTCGCCTTCTTTGAGTACACGCTTCCTGCTCGGAATCCCGTGCACGACCTCGTGATTCACCGAAGTGCAAAGGCTCGCCGGGAACCCGTAAAGACCCTTGAATGCGGGCGTCGCACCGGGGTGCGAAGTGATGAATTCCTCGGCAAAACGGTCCAGCTCGGCGGTGCTTCGGCCAGCGCGGACCTCCGGCCGAATCGCTTCGAATAGGTCTGCGAGGATGGCGCCGGCGCGGCCGATTGCCGCGATCTCCGCCGCCGTTTTGATCTGGATCACGTGTCCACGATGCGCAGAATGTCCTTCTCGACTTCAGCGATCGGCCGCTCGCCGTTGACCGGTTGAACCGGCACGCCGTGCTTGCCGTAATAATCGAGGATCGGCGCTGTCTGCTCGCGGTAGACTTCCAGGCGCCGCACGACCGTTTCCCGGCTGTCATCAGGGCGTTGCACCAGCGCGCTGCCGCAGCGGTCGCAGGTCTCGTCGTTTTTTGGCCGATCGAAGTAGATGTTGTAGACCGCGCCGCAATTCGGGCATGAGCGCCGGCCGCTCAGCCGTTTTACCAGCGCGTCATCGTCCACCGCCAGCACGATGACGGCATCGATAGGCTGATTCATCTCGGTCAGCATGTTGTCCACGCCTTCCGCTTGCGCAATCGTGCGTGGAAAGCCGTCCATGATGAAGCCCTGCGTACCGCCTGCGTCCTCTACCGCCTCGCGCACGAGACCGAGGATCACCGAATCCGGCACCAGTTCGCCGGCGTTCATGAATTTCTTCGCCTCGAGTCCGAGCCGCGTTCCAGCTCGTACCGCATCGCGCAGAATGTCGCCCGTTGAAATCTTCAGGAGCCCGCGCTTTTCAGCGAGCATGGTGCCCTGCGTGCCTTTCCCTGCGCCGGGCGGACCGAACAGAACCAGATTCATAGATCCTTGATAAGCGAGGAGGCGATAGATGCGATAAGTGCGATAAGTGCGAGTAACCCGTTCGCACTTATCGCACTCATCCGCCTCAGCGCCTCATCGCTGCCTGTTACATGTAGCGCTGGCGCCCTCTGAACCGCACGCGTCCCTTCTTCATGAAGCCTTCGTAATGCCGCAACAGCAAGTGCTGCTGCATCTGCTGCACCGTGTCGAGTGCGACACCGACGACGATCAGCAGCGAAGTGCCGCCGAAGAATATGCCCTGCATGCCCGTGGCGTCCGCAATCAGGAACGGCAGCAGTGCGATGAACGCAAGGTACAATGCGCCGGCAATCGTAATACGACTGAGCACGTGATCGATGTATTCGGCTGTGCGCGCGCCCGGCTTTACGCCCGGAATGAATCCTCCCTGCTTCTTCAGATTCTCCGCCAGATCTACCGGATTGAAGATGATTGCCGTGTAGAAGTAGGTGAAGAAGAGGATCAGCACTGCGTACAGACCGTAGTAGACGTAGCTGCCGGGTGACAACAGCCGCGACACATCCTGGAGGAACGCGTTGTTGCTGAACGCCGCGATCGTGCCGGGTACGATGATGATCGACTGCGCGAAAATGATCGGCATTACGCCCGACGAGTTGATGCGCAATGGGATGAAGCTCTTCTGACCCTCGCGCACGCGGCCACGTCCCATGACCTTGCGTGGTATCTGAACTGGTATCTTGCGTGCGGCCATTGTCATGGCAACCACACCCGCAACCACCACGACCATGACGATCGCCATCAGGATCACGGCGAAGGGCGAGACCACGTCGGTGGTCACCGCTTCAATGGTCCGGCCAATCGCGCCCGGGAAACCTTCGACGATCGAGAAGAAGATGAGCAGCGACATGCCGTTGCCGATGCCTCGCTCCGTGATCTGCTCACCAAGCCACATGATGAAGATCGCGCCGAACGTCAGCACGAGCGCCGTGGAAAGCAGGAAGAAGAAGCCGGGGGTGCGCACCGCGCCCTCGATGTTCTGCATGAACGCGGCATAGCCGTAGCCCTGCGCAAGCGCGAGCGCAACGGTCGTGTAGCGCGTCCATTGCGTCAACTTCTTGCGGCCATCCTCGCCTTCCTTCTGCATCTTCTCGATGGAAGGCACCACCGCGGCCAGCAGCTGGAACATGATGCTGGCGGAGATATATGGCATGATGCCGAGCGCGAAGACGGTCGCGCGGCTCAGCGCACCACCCACGAACATGTCGTAGACGCCGAACAACGAGCCCTGGAGGCTCTCGAACTGCGTCCGCAAAACGCCGACGTCGATCCCGGGCGCGGTGATGTGCGCGCCGATCCGGTAGACCAACAGCGTCATGAGCGTGAAGAGAATCTTCTCTTTCAGCTCCGGAATCTTCAACAAATTCGGGATCGGATTGGCCATGATGCCTAGGCCTCCAGCAGCTCGACGCTACCGCCGGCCGCTTCAATCTTGGCGCGCGCGCTGTCGCTCACCTTGTGCGCACGCACGGTGATCTTACGCCTTAGGTCACCAGCGCCCAGGACCTTCACGAGCTTGTTGCGATTCGCCAAACGATGCTCGTGCAGGACAGCGAGCGTGATGTCGGACTCACCGAGCTGCTCCAGCTGCCCGACGTTGACGACCTCGTACTCGACTCGGAACGGGTTTGTGAAGCCGCGCTTCGGCACACGACGCTGGAGTGGCATCTGACCGCCCTCGAACCACGCGGGAATGCCGTGATGGCCGGTGCGCGCCTTCTGACCCTTGTGCCCTTTGCCGGATGTCTTGCCCTTGCCTGAGCCTGGTCCGCGACCAAGACGCTTGCTGCCTTTGTTCGCGCCCGCAGGCCGGCCGAGCTTATGTAGATCTGCCATCTACTTTCCCTTATCCTCTGTCTCACTCACCTGGACGAGGTGGCGAACCTGAAACAGCATGCCGCGAATCGCCTCATTGTCCGGCTGCACCACCGTGTGCTGGTGACGCAGGCCGAGCGCACGCAGGGTTCTGCGGTGGGTCTCCGGTCGACCGTTGCCGCTCTTTACTTGCGTAATCTTCAAATACCGGGGCGTCGCCCCGGCTGCCTTCTTCTTAGCCACGACGCACCATCCCGAGCATGCGCTTGCTGAGACCGAGTTCTTCGACGGTCACGCCGCGTTCGGCCGCGACCATCTCCGGAGTCACCAGTTGCTCGAGACCTTCCATTGTCGCGCGTGCGACATTGATCGGGTTGTTCGAGCCCAGGCTCTTGGTGAGCACATCCGTTACGCCCGCGGCCTCGAGCACCGCGCGTACGGGGCCACCCGCAATTACGCCCGTACCGGCGCCCGCCGGCTTGAGCATGACGCGTGCTGCTCCATGGCGGCCAACCGCTTCGTGCGGCAGCGAGCCGTTCACGATCGGAATCGCGACCATGCTGCGGCGCGCCTGCTCCAGGCCCTTGCGAATCGCCTCCGAAACCTCGTTCGCCTTGCCGAGCGCAATGCCGACGTTGCCTTTCCTGTCTCCGACTGCGACCAGCGCAGTAAAGGAGAAGCGTCGTCCACCCTTCACGACCTTTGCGACGCGATTGACGAAGATGACGTTCTCGACCATGTCGCTGTCGGCACGTTCACGACGTTTGTCGCGATCGCCGCCGCGCCCGCGATCACCGCCGGGACGATTCGGATCGCCACCGCCTTCGCCGGGGCCACGAGGACCGCCGCGACCACGACCCGGTCCGCCCGGACCGCCTCTGCCACCTGGTGCGTTTCTGTTTTGCATTAGTTAGAACTCCAGCCCGCCCTCGCGTGCGCCCTCGGCGAACGCGGCGATACGGCCGTGATACAGGTAACCACCGCGATCGAACACCACCTTTGTGATGCCCGCTGCCTTTGCCTTCTCCGCCAGCAGTTTGCCGGCCGCCTTGGCGAGCTCCCGCTTCTTGGTATCGTCCTTGTCCCGCAAATCCTTCAACTCCGGCGCGAGTGTCGAGACGCCCAGCAACACTTTGCCGTTCACATCATCGGCGATCTGCGCCGTCACGTTCTTCGAGCTGCGATGTACGACCAGGCGCGGCCGCTCCTGCGAACCGGTTACGCGCCGCCGCACGCGGCGGTGACGCCGCGTACGCAGGACTTCGCGATCTTTTGATTTCGTTCTAAATGCCATTATTTGCCTGCCGTCTTACCGGCCTTACGCCGGACCTGCTCACCCTGATAACGAATGCCTTTGCCCTTGTACGGCTCGGGACGGCGGAATTCACGCAGCTCGGCTGCAACCTGCCCGACCTTCTGCTTGTCGATGCCTTCGATCACGATCGTCGTCGGCGCCGGTGTAGTCAGCGAGATGCCGGCCGGCTCCGGGTATTCGACCGGATGCGAGTAGCCGACCGTCACCACCAGATGCTTCCCCTTCTTCTCGGCTTTGTAGCCGACGCCGACTATCTCGAGCGTCTTCTTGAAGCCTTCGGTCACGCCCTGCACCATGTTGGCGATCAACGCGCGCGTCAGACCATGCAGCGCACGATCCGTCTTGTCGTCCGTCGGTCGCTCGACGATGACCTCACCATTCTCGACGCGAACCTTCATGTTCGGCTGGAACGTGTTGGTCAGCTCGCCCTTTGGCCCCTTTACCTTCACCGTCGAGCCGTTCACCGTCACTTCGACGTTCTTCGGCACCGGGATCGGCTTTTTTCCAATTCTCGACATGATCTACCTCACCACACCAGCGCCATGACTTCGCCGCCCACCTTGTTGGCACGTGCCTGCTTGTCCGTCATCATGCCCTTCGAGGTGGAAACAATCGCAACGCCGAGACCGCCGCGCACGCGCGGCAGATCATCCGCCGACTTGTAGACGCGCCGGCCGGGCCGGGAGATGCGCTGCACGTTGCGGATCACCGGACGATCCTCGTAGTAGCGCAGATAAAGACGCAGCACGCCATGAGCGCCCTC
>JBQTID010000043.1:0-7947 GCA_052389275.1 Gemmatimonadota bacterium
GCGGCGCCGGGCACGGTGCTGAACGTGCCGCTCACCGCGCTCAACACTTTCATCCTGATCTGTAGCAGCGTGACCATGGTGAAGGCGTTCGCGGAAATCGAGCGCGGCAATCAGGCCGGGCTGCGCAAATTTCTGCTCGCGACCGCATTGCTGGGCATGGTGTTCCTGGGCATCCAGGGAATCGAATACACGAAGCTCGTGCAGGAAGGCTTCGTGCCAATGGCCGACCAGTACCACGCGGTCGGCCGGCAGCACGGTGCTGAGACAGTGCTCGGCGGTCCCTTGTATGGCGCCACGTTCTATACGATGACGGGCTTCCACGGCGCGCACGTGACGATCGGCGTGCTGTGTCTCTGGTTCACGGTTTTCCAGGCTTACCGCGGACGATACACAAAGACCAGATTCGGCGGCGTCGAAGCCATGGGTCTTTACTGGCACTTCGTCGACCTGGTCTGGATCATCCTGTTCACGATCGTCTACCTCATTTAGGGGAGCCGGCATCATGGATACGGAAACGGCCCACAAGGCCCCGAACTATTATCTGATTTGGCTGATCCTCTTCGTGCTCACGCTGGCCGAAGTGGGCGTCGCATTCCTGACCATGGTGCCTAAGCAGATTCTCATCCTGGTACTGCTCGCCATGGCGGTCTGGAAGGCGATGCTGGTCGCCATGTACTACATGCATTTGAAGTTCGAGCCGCGCAAACTGTGGATCATGGTAGCCGCGCCCCTGCCGCTCGCCGTCATTCTGGTCGTGATCGTGCTGTCGGAGCGTTGGTGATGGACATGATGCACAACCTGATGGTCGGGATGTTCTGGGGTGGCCTGCTTATGGCAATGCCGCCGATAGCGCTGGGAATCGGCGTCCTGGTCTTTGTCATTCGACAGCAGCGGAGGAAGACATGATGCGACTGCAAGGGACAGTAGCTCGCGGCGCGGTTGCCGGACTGATCGGCGCCGCCGTCCTCGCTACCTGGTTCCTGATTATCGACACGGTGCAGAACGCGCCGTTCCACACACCGACTTTCGTTGCCAACACACTGTTGGACATGCAAGGCGCGCCAACCACGGCGCTGCTGGCGATCTATACGGTTCTCCATTTCGCGGCCTTCGTGGTGGTCGGCGTTGCGGTCGCGTGGCTGCTCGACAAAGCGGGATTGCGACCGCTCTTCCTGCTCGGTCTGGTGCTGGGCTTCCTGTTGTTCGATTTGATCTTCTACGCCGGCGTGATCATGACCGGCACTAATGTGGTGCGCGAGCTCGGCTGGCCCGAGGTTCTGATCGGCAACATGCTCGCCGGCATCAGTCTGATGGGCTATCTCGCCTACACGTCGGACATTCCGCCAGTACGCCTGAGCGACATGCTGCGCGATCATACGACTATCCGGGAAGGACTGGTCGCGGGACTGGCCGGCGCGATAGCCGTCATGCTGTGGTTTTTCATTTTCGACGTCGTCAAGGGGCGTCCGCTGTTCACACCCGGCGCACTCGGATCCGCACTGTTTCTCGGCGCGCGTGGCGTGAGCCAGGTGCAGGTCGGCATGGAAACGGTGCTCGGCTACACCGGCGTCCATCTAGTATCTTTCATAATCGTCGGCCTGATTGCGTCCGCGTTGATCGAGGGCGCGCGCCGCGAGCCGCATGTGCTGCTCGCGCTGGTACTGCTGTTCGTCACACTCGAGGTCATCTTCATCGGCGTGCTCGCGGTCGTAGCCGCGTGGCTGCTGGAAGCGATTCAGTGGTGGATGATCATTGCCGGCAACCTGATCGCGGCCGCGGCAATGGGCGGCTATCTCCTGTGGCGGCACCCCGAGGTGCGGGAGAATTTGAAACACGACCTGGAGGAAGAGCTGGCTCAGTGAGAATGTCGCAGTGTCGCTGATCGCGTTTCATCGTTTTCTGATCGCGGCCGGCATAGTTTTCTGCTTCGGTTTCGCCGGCTGGGAAGTGCGCGCATTTCTCGCCGGCGGTGAGGCAATGTCGATCGTGCTCGCGCTGGTGTTCACGCTGCTCGGCGTGGTGCTCATCCTGTATCTGCGCCATCTGAGGCGCATCCTGGGTTACGACCGCGATCCGCGCTGAGCAGTTGCTGCGCCCCGCACCGGCGGCGATTGTCGGTGCGATCGTGCTGGCGGCGATCGTCTTCGTCGCGTACTCGCTGCGCCGGCCGCAGCCGGACGCCTATCCTCCAACCCCGGCCGGCATGCACGCCGCGCGTGACTCATCGTCCGGCGTATTCACCTACACAATCGATGCATCGGCGGTCGCCGAATGGCGCTACTTCGCGGTTACACGCGGCAGTGTGGTAGCGCGTGCCGATGCGGTTCAATGGGACGTGGCGTTTCGGCGCTATCACATCATTATCAATGGCGGCGCCGGCTTTGCCGGCCGCGGCGGCGCATTGAACCTCGGCGCGGTGCCATTCGATTCGGTGCTGGCCGCGCCGGCCGGCGGCTACGTTACGTCGGTGGCCGGAAGGGATTCGTCGAATGCAGCCTTTGACCGCTGGTACCAATACAGCTGGACGAGTCACGTGCTCAAGCCCAAACCGCATGTGTGGGTGGTACGCACGGCGGACGGGCGGTACGTGAAGCTTCGCATCATCAGCTACTACTGTCCCGGCGCGCGCCCCGGCTGCGTGACCTTCCGCTACGCGTTTCTGCGATGACAGTACAGATCACGACGCGCGGTGTAATCGCGACGGTGCTGATTTTCATGATCGCGGGTTTGTGCGTGCGCTTCGGTTTCTGGCAACTCGATCGGCTGGCGCAGCGGCGCGAGCGTAATGACGACGTGCGCGCGCGGCTTGAAGCAGCGCCGGTGCAGCTCGCGAGCGCGCCACGCGACAGCGCGGAATGGCTGCATCGCAGGGTTACGATAGCCGGCAGATTCGACAACCAGCGTTCCATCATTTGGCCGGGACGCTCGTATGCCGGCGCACCAGGCGCGCACGTGGTGACGCCCGTTCTGCTCGAGGATGGCAGCGCGGTGTTGGCGGATCGTGGCTGGGTCTCCGCCGCGGATGGCGCGACGGTCAACCTCGCGCAGCTGGCGCTCAGTGATACGGCAGGTGATACGGCCATCGTGGTGCCGTTCCCCGGACAGGAGCGGAGGCTGGGTAATGCAACACCGGCGGCGAGTCTGGCGGCGGCGGATAGTGGCTTCAGGCGGGTGTGGTTCGCGGTTGACGAGCGCGCACTGCGCGCGCAGTTCCCCTACCGACTCGGAAACGTTCAAGTGCGGCTGTTGCCATCACAGAACGCAGCCGCGGTCCCGGTGCGGGAGCCCGCACCGGCGCTCGACGAAGGCTCGCATCTCGGTTACGCGATCCAGTGGTTCAGCTTCGCCGCGATCGCGATCAGCGGCTGGCTGGTCATGGTGCTCAAGCAGCGCGGCACCGCCTAGACGGCAACGGCGCTCAATGCGCGATCCAGTACCTCGAGCGCGTAATCGACGTCGTCCGCGGTAATGCACATGGGCGGCTTGATGCGCAGGATGTTGCCGTCCAGTCCACCTTTCCCGATCAGCATGCCCATCTCGCGACAGTGCTCGAGCACATCGAGCGTTTCCTGTTTCGCGGGCTCGCGGGTGGCGCGATCGCGTACCAGCTCGACGCCGATCATTAGACCCATGCCGCGCACATCGCCGATCAGCGCGTGGCGTTTCTCGAGCTGCTTCAGCCCGCGCATGAAACGCTCACCGAGCACGCGGCAGTTCTCCTGGAGTCCTTCATCATCGATGACGTCCAGCACTGCCAGACCGGCGGCCATGGAAACGGGATTGCCGCCGAATGTGTTGAAGTGGATGCGCTGCGTCATGGCGCGCGCGACTTCCATGCGCGTGGTGACCGCGCCCAGCGGTGCGCCGTTGCCGATGCCTTTTGCCATGGTGACGATGTCGGGCACGACGTCGAAATTCTGAAATCCCCAGTAGTGAGCGCCGGTGCGGCCGAAGCCGGTTTGCACTTCATCCGCGATGCAGAGGCCGCCGTATTCACGCGCGATGGCGTAAGCTTCCTCGAGATAACTGGTGGAGCCGTGCGTGACGCCGCCGACGCCCTGCATTGGCTCGGCAATGAATGCGGCGATCCGGCCGGGCGTGGAGAAACGAATCATCTCGCGGATCTCGTGCGCGCTCTTCTTCGCAATTTCATCCGGCGTGCCGCTGAACGGGCTGCGGTAGGGATCCGGATTCATCACGTGGTGCACACCCATGTTCTGTTGAATGGGATATTTCCAGGTCGAATGCGAGGTCAGCCCCATCGCGCTCGGCGAACCACCATGGTACGCATTGCGCAGCGCGATCACATCGTTGTTGCCGGTGAACAGCCGCGCCATCGAGATGGCAAGGTCATTGGCTTCGCTGCCGCTGTTCGTGAAATACGTGACGTCGAGCCCGGGCGGCATCTTGGAGGCCAGCTTCTTCGCCAGCTGCACATAGTTCGGATGCAGATAGATCGTAGTCGCGTGTTGCAGCGTGTCGTTCTGCTCCTTGATCGCGGCTGTCACGCGCGGATGGCAATGTCCGCACGAGACCGTCACGATGCCGGCCAGCATGTCGAGGTAGCGCTTGCCGGTCTCATCGTAGAGCCACTGCATATGGCCCTCGACGATCATGATCGGCTCGCGATAGATCGTGAAGACTGCGGGATTGACGTACTGGCGGCGCAGGTTCAGAACTTCCTCCCGGCTCGGTCCATTATATGGCCGAGGCACGTGATCCGTGGGCGGGAGTCGCAGTGGTTTTTCGAGGACAGTGCTCATTCTGATTTATTCGCAATGAAAGTGGTTTCACGCAGATTACGCAGATTTACGCAGATTTCACAGAGCGCGAAGCTCGTCGGGCACGAAGGTAGTGGCGAACGCGAGGAACCAACAAATCAAAATATGAATGTTTCGATTCCTCGCGCCTGCATCTCACGGGTCCGTCCGAACTATCCGCGCGCTCTGTGAAATCTGCGTAAATCTGCGTAATCTGCGTGATACTTGCCCGGGACTAAGCCGAGACCGCCGACGCATCTGCCGGCGCCGCGTAACCTTCTACCTCTTCGGCGAAGCCGCCATGATAATCCGCTTTCTCGGGGCGCCGGATCTGCGATTGCGCGACGATGCGGTCACGACGGATGCCACGGAAATCTGCCACTGACTTCCAACCCTTGTCGGCGTTCTTCTCGATGAACTCGGCGAGTCCCTGATTCAAGTTGCGGATCACGTTCGGGCCAATCGCGGAGTCGAGCATCGCGGCGGTGCACACCTGCACCGTGCCGCAACCCAGCAGGAAGTAATTGATCGCCTGGCGGAAATCGGTCACGCCGCCGATGCCCGAGAAGCTCTGGTCCGGGAATGCGCGCGTCATCGACGCCATCTTCGCCATCGACATGGTCAGGATCGCGGGGCCACCCATGCCGCCGCTCGAGACCAGGCCGTCCAGATTGATCTCGAAGTCGAGCGTGTCGGGATCGATCGGCGGCAGTGCGGGGAACGTATTGGACGAGACGATCGCGTCTGCGCCGCCGCGGAAACATGCAGCCGCTTCCAGGACGATGTCCGTGGTTGACGGCGTCAGTTTGCACCACACCGGTACCTTGGCGACTTCCTTCACGGCCTCGGTCACCGTGGAGCAGAGGCCTTCATCCTTGCCGATGTTGGAGCCCATGTCCTTACGATCCATGTGCGGGCAGGAGAAGTTCAGCTCGAGCGCATCGGCACCCGCCTGCTGACAGCCCTGCGCGAGCTGCTGCCATGCGCGGTGCTCCTTGTCGCTGCCGGAGCCGGCCATGATCGATGCGACGACGACCTTGTGCGGATACTGCGCCTTGAGCCGCTCGATCACCGGCAGCCACCAGTCCAGTGCCTTGTCGGAGATCAGCTCCCAGTTCCACGAGGAGTGCAGCGCCGCGCCCGCGCGCTTCTTCATCGAAATCTCATTCGTCTCCGGCGTCGTGCGGACGAACTTGGTGCGCGCGCCGTAGACGTTGACGACTGGATGCAGGCCGATGGTCTTGACGACAACGCCACCCCAGCCGGCGTCGAATGCGCGCCTGATGTTGTTCTCCGATTCCGTTGGAGGCGCGGAAGAAAGGAGAAACGGGTTCTCAAACTTGACCCCGGTGAATACCACGGACGTATCGACTGACATAACCGCCTCCAATGAAAGAACACGCTGTTAATGTGAATTTGAACTTGAATGCGCAAATAAACGCCGTTCACAGCGGTTAATTCAAATTCAAACTCGAATTCAATTTCAAATTGGTATTAGCTCATCCAGTTAGTACCGGCTTCCTGATTCCATTTGGTCGTGGTCTTCTTCGACTGCGTCCACAACTCGATCGAGCCGCGGCCGGTCAAATCGCCGACGCCGAACTTCGATTCGTTCCAGCCGCCGAAGCTGAACGGCTCGCGCGGCACCGGTACCCCCACGTTCACGCCGACCATGCCTGCGCTCGCGCGCTCGGTCACGTAGCGCGCCATGCCGCCGCTCTCCGTGAAGACCGATGCGGCATTGCCGTAGGGCGAGGCGTTCTCGATGCGCAGGGCTTCATCCACATCCTTTGCGCGCACGATCACAAGCACCGGCCCGAACACTTCTTCCTGCGCGATGCGCATATCCGCTGTCACGTGATCGAGCAAGGTAGGTCCGATGTAGTAGCCGGCTTCGCGACCTTCCACGACCACATTGCGACCATCGACCAGCAGCTGCGCGCCTTGCGCGACGGCTTCATCGATATATCTGGTGATGCGTTCCTTCGCGGCCTTACTGATGACCGGGCCCACGTCGCGACCCGGCTTGATGGCCCGTGCATACTCGACCATGCGTTGAATGATCGGATCGGTATCGGAGACCGCGACCATGACGCTCGCGGCCATGCACCGCTGGCCGGCGCAGCCCGACATCGATGCGACGACGTTGCTGGATGTCATCTCGATGTTCGCGTCAGGCAGCACGATCAGATGATTCTTTGCGCCGCCCAGACACAGTGCGCGCTTGAGGTTCGCCGTCGCGCGCTGGTATACGATCTTGGCAACCGCGGTCGAGCCGACGAAGCTCACCGCCGCGATGCCTGGGTGATCGCAGATCGCTTCAACGGCTTCACGTCCGCCATGCACGACATTGAACACGCCATCCGGCAAACCCGCCTGCTTCAGCAATTCCGCAATGCGATTCGCTGAGATCGGGACCAGCTCAGACGGCTTCAGAATCATGCAGTTGCCGAGCGCGATCGCGTTCGGAAAAGTCCAGTTCGGCACCATGTTCGGAAAATTGAAGGGCGTAATCGAAGCGACCACGCCGACCGGATACTTTTCGATGCGGCACTCCACGCCCCGGCTCACCTCCAGCACCTCACCAGCCGTGATCTGCGGCAGCGAGCAGGCAAACTCGGTAAGCTCGATGGACTTGAGGATTTCGGCGGTCGCCTCCGAGGCGATCTTCCCGTTTTCCTCGGTGACGAGCGCGGACAGCTCGGCCACGTTCTGCTCGAGCAGCTGGCGGTAGCGATACAGGACCTGAACGCGCTCCTTGATCGGCGTGGCCGCCCATGCGGGCAAAGCAGTCTGGGCCGCGCGCACCGCGGCGTCGACGTCGCTCGAAGAAGAAAGCGGCACACGCGAAATGACTTCGCCGAGGCTCGGATCGAAGACCTCGAGCGACTGGCCAGCGGCGGCGGCCGGTTTTCCGCCGATCATGTTACGCAGAACCGGGTATTTGGTCGTGACGGCAACGGGAGACATCTGATTAGCCCGTAACAGGTTGGGGAAGGATTCAGGTTAGCCGGGGCGGCGGCGAAAATCAAGAACTGCGGTGTTGGAACTTCGCACTACAACGTCGGATTAGAACTTCGGATTAGAACGGCGGATTAGTGAACCGGATTCGAAAACCGGATTCGAAAACCGCATTAGAAAACCGGCTTAGAACGGCGGATTGGCAATGAGGTTGAGCGCCCGGCCC
>JBQTID010000044.1:0-7068 GCA_052389275.1 Gemmatimonadota bacterium
CGGAACGCCGCTGTGTCTGACGTGACCGTGGCCGCTTGCAAGACGTCGCTGGGCGACCACGGTATGCGTGTTTGCTCAGACAGCGGGCGAGGACTTCTGCACTTCCATCCGACCATGACCGCCCAGATCACGTCAGACTAAATAGACTTCAAGTATTCGATCAGATCGTTTTTCTGCTGCTGCGAGAGTCCCAGTTTGAAGAAGTTGTCGTAGTGCGCGACAACGTCTGCTAACGTGGCGAAGCGACCATCATGATAGAAACCGCCCTTGTGGATCTTCTGCGTGTCGAACAACGCACGTAAAGGAGTCGTCACGTAACGCCGTTCCGGTCCGCGGTTGGCTTGAAAATCGTCAATGCCGATCTCTTCACCTTTGTGCAGATTGTAGCCTGGCTCGGTGAAGATGGGCGGCACATGGCAACTCGAGCAGCGCGCACTGCCGTTGAACAACTGCTCCCCACGCCGCGCGCTGGTGGTATTGAAACTTCCGGCCGGTGGTTTCGGCGTCGGCATGGCCAGCTGATAAAAGTGCAAAGCCGGCAGTTTGGACGTAATCAGGTCGGGATTATCCCGCTTGCGTCCCCAGCCGGCTTTGGCAGCGACTGGATACTGCGTCGCGTCATTCAAACGCGCGTCCAGGAAAGTGCCTTTGCCGTACATTTGGGTATTCGCAACGTATGCGTTCCAATACGTGACCGTGCCCCACCCACCCGTCCAGGTGTGCTGGTTCACGCCAGCCAATCCGAATGCAGACGGCATTAGCGTAGCCGCGGTTTTACCATCCGGGCGCATGGCTTTGCCATCCATGTTGAGCTCAGCATCATAGCGACCCGGCCCCCAGCTGTTCAGCACTTTCTTCACCGTGGCGATGTCGACGCCCAGCAAGTCACTGAATGGCTGAAGATTCGGCGCCGAAGCGACAATAGCCCCGATATTCAGGTCGCGATTGCCCCACCCATCCAGGCGCTTGCCGATGCCGGGTGAGAATCCATCGTCGACGGTCGAGTGACAAATCGCGCACTGGATGCCAACCGAACTGAGTCTCCCCTCCGGATTGAAAAACCCAGTGACGCCTACCACTGCATTCAGTTTGAGCAATGCCAAGGTGGTAGCCGGGTCGTCGAGGTTGACCCGACCCGCCGTGATTTGCGCAACGAGTGAGGCAGGCAACGCGTCGGCATCGACTTTCAGACCCAGCCCGAGCGCCGCTTTCGGACTTACCCCTGCGCCTACACCGCCGAGTTTTTCACCCGCGATGGCTTCGTGCAACCGCAGTTTGCCGCCCCAGAAATCTTCGGAGCCAAATGTGTCGAACCGAAATATTCGCTTGCCTTCCTCCATCATTCGATTGGCGTTGGATTGAATTTGTCCATCAAAATCTGCTTCGGTCGCCGGTTCCGGAGCCGCGGCTTGCGTGGTCTGCTGCCCCACTTGGGTTTGCGCACATCCAATCACGAGGATGGCTGCAACCGCTCCGAGGCGGAGCCTCTTTTTGTAGACCATATAGTTGCCTCGCTTTTTCAGGATTCCCAGGAAGGAACACATTTGCGCGGCAGCATACTAGTGTGGCAAACTGCCGCACGATAGTACAGCAGTTTGCAGGAGAGTTCGGTACTGCTGCATATGGGGAAAAAAGGGAGACATAACAGTGAAAGCGCGCCTTGATCTGTTCACCACCTGCGCGACCGCATTCTGGGTGAATTGCACGTTGGAACTGTGCGTCCTGGCGGCCGCCTGCGCATGCGTATCGCGCGCTGGCTGAGCAGCATTATCGCTGAGGGGTGGCAGCGCAGATTCCCTCCTACGACGCTCCCGAATTTGATATCGCGTTGTACGCAATCAACCGAACTCCGGTGTGGTCTGGTCGAGGTGGTTGAGGATGCCATCGTCGCTATGCGGTATGAACTGGTGCATGACTGGGGCTTTCCAGTAGAAATCATCGATCCGGAATTGCTGGCTAAGGGCGGCGGTCAGTTCGCTTGCATCGACGTCTTTGCGGCCACGAACTTTCTTGCACCGAAGATTCACCACGCTGTCGAAACGTTACGGAAAACATTGGTAGTGCTAACCGTGCACGCCGGTCTCCAGGCGGCGATTCACGATCGGCTCGGAGCCGGGCGACTTATCGTTGTCGCTGTTGATCCTGGCTTTGAAGAACGGATCCGGGTGGCCTACGGCGTGGATAATCGGCAGCCGGAGCATCTTCGTGGGGTACTTGCTGATGATGCCGCGGCTATCCGCAGTCTGGATCGCAGCGAAGCTGTACTACTGACCCGGGCAGCGCACAATCGGCTGGGCGCAATCGACTTAACCACGATCTTTCCGCATTCGCCGGCGCTATCGTCCGAGACGGCTCGCTCGCTCGCCAACAAGCTCGTACTTCACAACCTGGGGCCGTTTGTAACCGAGAGATGATTGAATCAGGAAACGAGCTTGGAGCCGGTAATGCCAAACTACGATGAATGCGCTCGCCGGGACGCAGTTGACCTGGAGACGTTTGCGCGAATCATGAACCGCCACTTCTGGGGCATTCTTGGCCGCGCCATCACGATGTCGAAGCAACAGTTCGACGACGATGTGCGCGTCACCAGCGATATCATCTTCTTCTGCCTCGTCCATCCCTAAAACGGTGCACGATCGTGGATCGTCACCACCACGAACCGCGTCCGGTTGTCGGCGCGGTCCTCCAGGTTCTTTTCCAGATTATCCAGGCTGTAATGCTGCGCCGCCGCTTCCGACGCGAATCGCCGCGAGCGTTTCATCGCCCGAACGGGCCACGTGTTTGGCGGCTCCCGCCGTATCGAAGCATTCCACCGCGCTCACGCCGGCATGCCGCGCGAAGAAATTCTTGCACTGCGCGAGCGTAACCGGATGCGAAAGCACCGATTTGACGGTTGCCAGCATCGCCCAGCGACGCATGGGAGATTGGGAACTCGTGGCGACTTGCGGATCGCTATATCGCGCTAATCCCGATTCTTTGGCATCGCTGCGTGTGCCATTTGCGATAACCTTGTGCGCAGTTCTTACAGGCATAACTCCGAATGCGACACGGCACGTTCGAGCGGCGGCAAACGGATTCGCGCGGCTGCTGATCGACAAAGGGGAAGGCTCTGTGGTCGGGATCTTACCGTGCTCATGAAAAAAGCCACGCCGGAAAACGTCTCCGGCGTGGCTTTTTTCTCTCTGTGAATAGGCCGGGTGGGGATCGAACCCACGACCTTGGGCTTAAAAGGCCCCTGCTCTACCGCTGAGCTACCGGCCCGCTTAAAAGGTAGCGGAAAACTGCCGGTTTCTCAACGTGTTACGACACTTCAGCCGCGCGCGCTCACCACTCTCCGATAGCCTGTCCGCGCACCGAGGATGGCCGTGATCATCTGGATCAGCAACACGGTCAGCGTGAGCTGGATCGTCAGCGATTGCCAGCCGATGTGCAAGACCACAAAGCTGAAAAGCAGATTCAACACGAGCCACGGTATCAGCGAGAACAGCGCGATCGCCACACCGTGCAGAATCGGCGCTTCGCCCGCACGCAGCCCCGCGAACAGCCCGCCCGCGAAAAAGCCGACCGCGACCGCCGCCATTTGCGCACGCAAGCCGGCAGCCGATTCCGGATCGACCAAATTGAACGCGGCGATTGCGAACGCCACCAGCGACGCGACCGCGACCGCCACCAGCCACGCGACTACCACAATGACCGGACGGACCCGCTGGAGATGTTCTGTATGCATGCTCAGAAGGCGGCGCGCACTCCGAAAGAAACCGTGCGGCCAGGCACCACGGTGAGATTGTCCGGCTCGCCGGTCTGGCGGTCCAGCAGATTGTCGCCGGTCAGCAACATGGTAAAGCGATGATTCAGCTCGCGCGTAAAGGTCGCGCGCATCTGGGTGGCACCGCTGTAGTGGTGCCAGAATTCACGCAAACCAATGCCATCGACTTCGCCGTTCTGTTGGGCGAGGGCAAGGCGGTCGTAGTTGATCCAGTCGAACGCGCGCGCCGCGCTGAGCGACGTCGACCATGATGCGCCCTGCCACGCGGCCTGAACGCTCGCGGTGCGAGCCGGTACGGTCAGCATGCGGTCGCCCGCCCGCAGCTCGCCAGTGTAATCCGGCGCCACGTGCAGCACGCGGCTGTTGACCAGCGCCATGCTACTGCCCAGCGAAAGCGCGCCACGCCTGAGCGTCGCTTGCAGCTCCCAGCCGTTGTTCGCAATGTCGCCGATAGGCCCGCTCGCGACCTGGTCGTAGCGCGTGAGCTGCATCGCAAATGCGCGCCTCAGTGTGATGTCGACGCCGGCCTCGAGGCCGGATTGCTGCTCTCGAGAAAACACCAGCGGACGCGGGCGCGCGTACCAGCCACGCGCATCGAGCGACAGCGTCGGCCAACGAATCGCCTTGCCGTATGCGGTCCGCAGCTTGAGGCTCGCAGCCTCACCGCCGATAACGTAAGCAGCGCCGAGCATTGGCAGTGTGCTCACGGCCGCGCTGCCATTCACGTCGTCGCGCTGGAGACGCAGACCGCCCGAAACGAACAGGCGCGCGAAGAGCTCACCATCCACCTGTGCGCTGATTCCGTTCGACATGCGTGACTGATCATGCGGCCTGATCAGTGCGCCCCGCTGTTGCAGGCTCGAGTGCTCGGCCGCGAGTGTCAACACGGCTGATGCGATGTTGCCGCGCTGCCACTGCGCAACGCTGCTCAGACGCAGGGTAGTGCGTATCGCGCCATCGCCGGCCGCGCGCAGCACACTATCGGCAACCGAACGAGTATTCGCCGAGTCGTCGGCGAAGCCGTTCAGCAGGTAGCCGTCCGCGCCGATCACCAGCGAGTGTGTGACGCGCTCGCTCTGTTGGTACAGCAGCTTCGCGCCGAGCGTGTACTGCTGCATCGAGAGCGACGCGCCGTTGAGCGGCACGTCGGTGATGACGCCGGCCGGATTGCCCGCCGATTTCGAGTAGAAGCGTGCGCTGCCGCTGAGTAATGTCTTCTCGCCGGTAACGCGCAGGCTGCCGTCCAGGTTCACGCTGCGCGCGTACGAGCCGGGCATATACTCGCCGACGCTGGCTACACCAATGTTGATGCCGCCCGAGCGCGCGGCACTGCCTAGCTGCATGCTTACGAGGTGATCCTGCCCCAGCCCAGCCTGCCGAATGAAATCGCTCGTCGAAACGGAGAAACCGGTGCGCACGCGCATGCGCGGAGCGCCGTCCTCGGCCGTTTCATGGCGGGTTACGATATTGGTCACGCCATCCATCGCGTCGGCGCCATACAATGCGCCGCCCTGTGGCCCGCGAATCACTTCAATGCGCTCGATGTTCTCCGGCAGTACCTGCGCCGCCAGCAACGGATTCGCTACCTCGATGCCGTCGATGTAGATCTTGGGCGAGCTGACGCCGAACGAAGTCGCGCCGCGCGTGGTGTACTGCGCGGTGAAGCCGACCGGCGATTGCCAGGTCCAAACCCCTGCCGCGTTTCTCAGCACATCACCAACCGATGCTTCGTGCGTGATCTGGTCGTGTTCGATCACCGTTACGGCGTGCGCCGGTCTCTGCAGGGCCAAGGCATGCGCATTCGCTGTCGCAATCACGGGTTCGAGCGGATAAACGGTGCGAGATTCGCCCACCGATACCCCTGTATGCCGGTCAGCAGTCACTGGAGTGAGCACGATATGATTGGCACGCGCGAGGACCGCCTGCACCGAAATGCCCTTGAGCAGATGCGCGAGCACATCACCGAGCGCGACGTTGCTGTAGGCAATACAAACCACGCGCTCGAGCGGCAGCTGTTCGGGGCTGTATGACACGCGCAGCTGCGCGACTGCCGCGATTTCGTCGAGAGCCTGTTTGAGTGGTAGCCTGCGTGGCCCGAGGGTAAGCGGGCGGTCGAGAGGTGAGGGCCAGCGTTGCAAAGCAGGAGCGAACCTGCGCGGCTCGCATTTACCAGGCGGCGCTGCGTGCAGCGGGACCGCGACAGCGATGCCGCTCAACAGAACGAGAAGATGCTTAGCGCTGCGCGCGCACGATTGCAGTGTCACCATTCAGTTCAATGCGGGCGCCCAGTGCGAGTCCAATGACATTGAGCACCTCACGTATCGGTTCACCCTTGAAGGAAGCCGTAATATGGTGCGACGCAACCGTCGGATCTTCGATTCGCAACATCACCCCGTACCACCGCTCCAGCTCCGCTGCCACTTCGACCATGCTGGTCTCGCGAAAAACAAGCCGCCCGTGCACGAAGGCGGTGTCCGCGTCGGTCACACCCGCCAGGAACAGCATTGCGAGGCCGCCGCGGTTCAGCACGCCGAGGTCACCGGCCCGAAGCACTACTCCTTCGCTTTCCTGCCGGGTTCTGTCGTGCAACACTACGGAGCCGGCGGTGACTGCGACCTCGATATCGGCATCGCCGATATTGCGTACCGTGAATGTGGTGCCGAGGTCACGAATCGTGGCCGCGCCGGCCCTCACACTGAACGGCTTTGCATCATCGTGTGTGACATCGAACAGCGCCTCGCCGGTCAGCTCGACCAGCCTGGCGCGCACGCCATATTCTTCTGCCACGGACAACCGGCTGTTGGGCGCGAGCACGACGCGCGTTCCGTCTGACAATCGCAGCGAGTCGGTCTCACCAACACCCGTCTCGTAAACCTGCGCGACCGTCGCCTGAGTTGCGTCCGAATATCCATCCTGCAATGCTTGCCACAACAGCGGCGCGCCAATCAGCGCCACGATCGCCGCGGCCATTGCGATCAGCGTCCTACGCCAGCGCGGAGCGGAACGTTCCGGCAGACGGAGCTCGTGAATCTGCGCGTCCCGGAAGCGGCCTTTTACGCGTTTTAGTGCGGATTCGACGTCGACATCCGCCTCCGCGTCCTGCTGGAGGCGGCGAACGGCAGCGTCGAGGGGTTCCCCAGGTTCAGGGTCGTGGCTCATACTCTCTGGACACGGACGCCTGACAATACCCCTATCGGCCCGAGGAGCGCTACGCCCGTTTGACAGATCATGAGCTGCTCGACGCGCTTCGGGCCGGAAACGAGGACGCATTCGATGCCATTTTCCGCGCCTACTACGCGCGC